>NZ_JADKPQ010000019.1:0-126958 GCF_015350725.1 Flavobacterium sp. CSZ | reverse complement strand
GGTTACTATCGTTTGTGATTGCCATGCAAATTTACAGCTAGATTTTATATTTACAACTATAAAATTTAAAAAAATTGATTTTATTTTAACCTTTATTTTTATTAATCTATTATTCAGTTCATTAAAATCGAAAGAAAAAATGTTTTTTTTTAGCTTTTAGTTAAAAACACAAATCCACAAGCCTAATTTATAATATTGTTTTGTGTTCACTTGCTATAATCCTATATTTGCGTACCTTAATTGTATACTCAAATGGCAAGATTTAAAGAAAATGATTTACCAAAATCAAAAATTACCGCTACTTCACTTAACAAAGCAACCATAATATTCAAATACGCCGGAAAACACCAATGGAAATTTTATGTCGGGTTGGTTTTCTTGTTACTTACTGGAGCCACTGCCCTCGCCTTTCCTAAGTTAATGGGAATGTTGATTGATTGTGTCAAAAACAAAAATAACGATCAGGCCAATCAAATCGCATTGGGATTAATCGTAATCCTGTTTTTGCAGTCGTTTTGCTCTTTCTTCAGATTATCATTATTCGTCAATTTCACCGAAAACACATTAGCAAACCTGCGTTTGTCCTTATACACCAATTTGGTAAAACTGCCAATGACCTTCTTTTCTCAAAAAAGAGTTGGAGAACTAAACAGCCGTATTAGTGCAGATATTACTCAGATACAAGATACCTTAACATCAACAATTGCGGAGTTCTTACGTCAGTTTATACTAATTATTGGCGGAGTTATTTTATTGGCTACAGAAAGCTTTAAATTGACTTTATTAATGTTGGCCGTAGTTCCTCTCGTAGCTGTTGCTGCTGTAATCTTTGGTCGTTTTATTAGAAAATATTCTAAACAAGTACAAGATCAGGTGGCAGAAAGCCAAGTAATTGTCGAAGAAACCATGCAGGGAATTAGTATCGTAAAAGCTTTTGCCAATGAATGGTACGAAGTTGCCCGTTACAAAGGAAAAATAAGTGAAGTGGTAAAACTGGCTATCAAAGGCGGTAAATACCGTGGTTATTTTGCATCCTTTATCATATTCTGTTTGTTTGGCGCTATCGTAGCTGTAGTTTGGTATGGCGTACGCTTGAGTATTGCCGGTGAAATGAGCGTAGGACAGTTGATCTCATTTGTATTGTATTCTACATTTGTTGGTGCTTCTTTTGGAGGAATTGCCGAGTTATATGCACAAATTCAAAAAGCAATTGGAGCTACAGAAAGAGTTTTTGAATTATTAGAAGAAACTCCGGAGAAGATCAATGCTATACAAAACGCAACTCCATTAGAAAAAATAAAAGGAAATGTTTCTTTTAAAAATGTTGCTTTTAGTTATGCTTCAAGAAAAGAAGTACAAGTTTTAAAAGATGTAAACTTTAGTGCTGAATTCGGACAGAAAATTGCCATTGTTGGGCCAAGTGGAGCAGGAAAATCGACGATATCTTCTTTATTATTGCGTTTTTACGATATTGAGTCAGGAGAAATTACAGTTGATGGAAAAAATATCTATGATTATGATTTAGAAAACCTTCGTGGCAACATGAGTATTGTACCTCAGGATGTTATTTTATTTGGCGGAACCATAAAAGAAAATATTGCCTACGGAAAACCAGATGCAACTGACGATGAGATTATGCTTGCTGCAAAACAAGCCAATGCATTGAATTTTGTTGAAGGTTTCCCAGAGAAATTTGAAACTGTCGTAGGAGAACGCGGCGTAAAATTATCAGGAGGTCAGCGTCAGCGTATTGCTATTGCCAGAGCATTGCTTAAAAACCCGAGTATTTTAATTTTAGACGAAGCGACATCATCTTTAGATAGTGAAAGTGAAAAATTAGTTCAGGAAGCGTTAGAAGTATTGATGGAAGGAAGAACAAGTATTATTATTGCTCACCGTTTGTCGACTATTAGAAATGCTGATAAAATTTTAGTTTTGGATAATGGAAAAATAACCGAAGAAGGTACGCATCAGGAATTAATAAATCTTGAAAATGGTACTTATAAAAACCTAAGTAACCTTCAGTTTAGCAACTATTAATAAACTAAAAGCCTATAATTAATTTTAAATACAACTAAATGCCACATTTAAGACTCGCCCTAATTTTATTATTTATTATCCTAAACACTATAACTGTTCTTGCACAAGAAAAACCTTTTAACGTTGTAAATATCACTCCTGATGGAACTAAATACATCAAATTTGGAATGAATCTTCAGGTTTGGGGAAGGTATTCAGAATTGAATCCTAATAGTAAAATTGGAACTACAGAAGTTAATGACGCCTATGATATTGTAATTAGACGTCTGCGCTTGCAAGCCATGGGAATGCTTACTGATAATATCTTTTTTCACCTTCAGTTAGGGCAAAATAATATTAATTTTACTCAAAATAACGGACCTTCAAATGCACCACTTTCTGTAATGGATGCCTTGGGAGAATATCATTTTAGCGAAAAACTTCATATTGGTGGAGGGTTAACAAGTTGGGGATCAGGAACAACACGTTATTCATCTAATAGTTCTGCGACTCAGTTGACTTTAGATACTCCAATGTATCAGCAAATTGCTAATATATCCTCTACTTTTGGTAATCGTAATTTAAGTATTTATGCAAAAGGATATCTTGGTGATTTAAGTTATAGAGTTGCCGTTACAAATCCGTACAGAAATACAAATACTACTATTGGTTTTAATTCTACTGTAAGCCCGGAAACTCCGAGAGCGCAATTTGCAGGGATTTTGACTTATCATTTCTTAGAAAAAGAACAAAATCTGGAGGCGTATAACAGGGGTACTTATTTAGGAACCAAAAAGGTTTTCAATTTGGGATTGGGTTATATGACACAAGCCAATGCAATGTGGCGTTTGGATACTGATGGTTTAGGCTTGGTGTATCATGATGATATGAAAGTCTTGGGATTGGATGTTTTTTATGATAGTCCAATTGGTGATAATGGATCTGCCATTACTGCTTATGCTGCTTTTAATAATAACAATTACGGAAAAAATTACACGCAATTTATCTCCATTCCCAATCCTGCGATTGCAGATCCTGCCTTATTAAATGGTTCCGGAACCGGTTTTATTGGCGTTGGAACAGGAAATATCTATTACGCGCAAGTTGGTTACTTATTCAAAAATTCGGCTAACGCATCAAGCAAAGGGCGTTTTCAGCCTTATTTAGCCGCACAAATTGCCGATTTAGAAGCTTTAGATACACCAATGTCGATGTATGAAATTGGAGCCAATTATTATACAACAGGAACTTTTGGACCTAAATTCAGTTTGAATTACCAAAACAGAGCTGTTTATGACAAATCGCTTTTGAATCCTAAATACACTCAGACAGATCGTTTAGGAATGGTTGTTTTACAATGTCAGGTTTCATTCTAAACAAAAAATAAAAAATCCAATAAAAAAAATCCAAATTCCAATCATAACAATTGGAATTTGGATTTTTTTATGTAAAACCGTAAACCGGGACTGAGACGTAAAAACTATTTCCCTTTTCTACGTTTACGTTCTGCTTTAATCATAGACAATTCGCGGCTTGTTTGACCAGCTACAGAAGTGTTTTCTTCAGCACGACGTATCAAGTACGGCATAACATCTTTTACAGGTCCAAATGGTAGATATTTAGCCACATTATAGCCGTTTTCGGCAAGGTTGTAACTAATATTATCGCTCATTCCATACAATTGTCCAAACCAGATTTTATTATCATTTTTGGCAATTCCTTTTTCCTGCATCATTTCCATCAATTTATAAGAACTCAATTCGTTGTGAGTTCCTGCAAAAATTGACATTATTTCCAAATGCTCTAGCATATAATGTACAGCAGCATCATAATTAATATCTGTAGCTTCTTTAGAAACACAAATTGGCGAAACATAATTTTTCTCTTCCGCACGTTTGTTTTCTTTTTCCATATAAGCACCGCGAACCAGCTTCATTCCAATAAAGAAACCTTCTTTTTTAGCAACTTCATGCAGCTTTTTCAGGTAATCCAAACGATCCCAACGGTACATTTGCAACGTGTTGAATACTATGGTTTTTTCTTTGTTGTATTTGCGCATCATTTCGGTAACCAAATCATCAGCAGCATCCTGCATCCAGCTTTCCTCACCATCAATCAATAATGCCACATCTTTTTTATGCGCTTCACTGCATATTTTGTCAAAACGGGCTACTACTCTATTCCATTCTTCCTGTTCAGCCGGATTTAAGGTTTGTTTCTCGCCCAGTTTCTCATACAATTCAAAACGTCCTAAACCAGTTGGTTTAAATACAGCAAACGGAATTGCAAGGCGTTCTTTGGCAAAATCAACTGTTCTTAAAGTCATTTCTAATGCCGCATCAAACTGCTCTTCCTCTTCTTTTCCTTCAACAGAATAATCCAATACAGACGAAACACCTTTGGTAAACATTTTGTCTACTACACCAAGGCAGTCATTCTCGTTTACACCACCACAAAAATGGTCAAAAACAGTTGCACGAATTAATCCTTCTACCGGAAGATTTGCTTTTATAGCAAAATTGGTAACAGCAGTTCCTATTCTTACCAAGGGCTGGCTGTCGATCATTTTAAAAAGAAAATAAGCTCTGTCAAGTTCTGTATCGCTTTTTAACGAAAATGCAACTTGAGTGTTATCGAATATTTTTTCCATTAAGGTCAGTTTTTTGTGCAAATATAGATAGAGTTTTGAATATTATTTACTAAAACATAGCATAATTTTGAATATTGATAACAAAATTATGTCATACCTTAATTTATTAAGTAAGACTTTACGTTATTATGAAATATTGGTTTTAAAAAATTAGAAACAAATAACCTAAACCTTAATTAGAATCATTCATTTTAAAACAAATTAGAACAAAACTTTGAATATTATTTAGTTAAAAATGCCTTATTTTGCGCTTTCAATTAACTACAGAAATATGCAATCTATTCAAGCTAATAATTATCTCGTACATTTTAACCAAAATGCTTACGAAGCCCTAAATAACCATTTAAAAGAAAATAAATACTCTAATTTGTTTATTATAGTTGATAATGAAACAAATGAGTATTGTTTACCAAAATTTTTGCCTTTACTTGAAACCGATTTAACAATAGAAATTATAGAATTTGAATCGGGCGAAATCAATAAGAATATCGAAACCTGTATTGAAATCTGGAAAGTACTTACAGAACTTGGCGCTGATAGAAAATCGCTTGTCATTAATCTTGGTGGCGGCGTTGTAACTGATTTAGGCGGATTTGTAGCTTCAACGTTCAAACGCGGAGTAGATTTTATAAACATCCCAACTACCTTATTATCTATGGTTGACGCTTCTGTAGGAGGAAAAACCGGAGTAGATTTAGGAAATCTTAAAAACCAAATTGGCGTAATCAATGTGCCTCAAATGGTATTAATTGATACTCAATATCTTGAGACTTTGCCACAAAGTGAAATGCGTTCAGGATTGGCCGAAATGCTAAAACATGGCCTTATATATGATGCAGCATACTGGAAACAATTTTTAGATTTAAAAGCCATTGATTTCGCTGATTTTGATGAATTAATCTATCGTTCTGTAGAAATTAAGAATGATATTGTAATTCAGGATCCAACAGAAAAAAATATTCGTAAAGCATTGAATTTTGGTCACACATTAGGTCATGCTATAGAAAGTTATTTTTTAGAAAGTGAATCAAAAAAAACATTGCTACACGGTGAAGCCATTGCAATTGGAATGATTTTGGAAAGTTACATCTCTTTGCATAAAAACTTAATCACGGCAGAAGAATATGCCGAAATTAAAACGGCGATTAAAAGCATTTATGACGATGTTGTAATAGAAGAAAATGACATCGATCCGATCCTTGAATTGCTGATTCACGACAAAAAAAATGAATACGGTTTGATTCAATTTGCCTTAATTGAAGGAATCGGAAAAATAAAAATTAATCAATCCGTTGAAAATAAATTGATTCTAGACGCGTTTCAAGATTATAAATCTTAAACTTTTTTTAATAAAAAGCTTTGCTTTAGGTATATATTATTTTTTACATTTGCCACGATGAAAACAAACAATAAACAAAGACAATTCAGTTCTTATAGAAACCGACTCAATAGTTCCTTACTAAGGATGTTGAACCGTTTTTATAATAGTAAAAGTCCGCTTTGTTTTGATGTTTTTCAATGTTCAAAAGCAGAACACGAAAAACTGCAAATTGTATTTGCGAATATTAGGGTTTGAATTTTAGATTTAGCACAGTTTACTAAATTAAAAAATCACAATTCTAAATATCGAAAAATAAATGAATACAAAATATTCTGATCTAATTAATCAAACTTACTATTTTCCACAAACGGAATTTAAATTAAACAAAGACAACTTACAATTTCACAATATTGATTTGATGAAATTGGTTGAACAATACGGTACACCATTAAAATTTACTTATTTACCACAGATTTCTGAAAACATCAACAAGGCAAAAGCCTGGTTCAGAAAATCGATGGAAAAAAACAAATACGAAGCAAAATACTACTATTGTTATTGCACGAAAAGCTCTCATTTTGAATATATTATGAATGAGGCATTCAAGAATAACATTCACATCGAAACATCATCAGCTTTTGATGTTAATATTGTAGAGAATTTGCTTGAAAATGGTAAAATCAACAAAAGTACTTATGTCATTTGTAATGGTTTTAAAAGAGACGAATACATCAGTAATATTGCACGATTAATCAATAACGGACATAAAAATACTATTCCGATTATTGATAATTATGAAGAACTGGATTTGTTGCAGGCTGAAATTAAGGGGAAATTCAAAATTGGAATTCGTATTGCAGCTGAGGAAGAGCCTAAATTTGAGTTTTATACATCAAGATTAGGTATTGGATACAAAAACATAGTTTCGTTCTATAAAAAACAAATTCAGGAAAATGATAAATTAGAGCTTAAAATGCTTCACTTTTTTATCAATACCGGGATAAACGATACGTCATATTACTGGAATGAGTTGGTAAAATGTATCAAAGTATACATTGCACTTAAAAAGGAATGCCCTACTCTTGATGGCTTGAACATTGGAGGTGGTTTTCCAATTAAAAATTCATTGGCTTTCGAATATGATTACCAATACATGATTGATGAAATTATCAATCAGATCAAAATAGCATGCGATGAAGCCGAAGTTGATGTTCCTAATATTTTTACTGAATTTGGATCATTTACTGTAGGTGAAAGCGGTGGCGCTATCTATCAGATTTTGTATCAAAAACAACAAAATGATAGAGAAAAATGGAATATGATCGATTCGTCTTTCATTACTACTTTGCCGGATACTTGGGCTATAAACAAACGTTTTATCATGCTGGCGGTGAACCGTTGGAATGATACTTACGAACGGGTTTTATTAGGAGGTTTGACTTGTGATAGTGACGATTATTACAACTCAGAGCAAAATATGAACGCTATTTATTTGCCTAAATACAACAAAGAAAAGCCATTATATATTGGTTTCTTTAATACTGGTGCATATCAGGAAACCATTGGAGGTTACGGAGGTTTACACCACTGTTTGATTCCGCAGCCTAAACATATTTTAATAGATCGCGACGAAAACGGCATTTTAGCCACTGAAGTTTTCTCAGAACAGCAAACTTCTGACGATGTATTGAAGATTTTAGGTTATACTAAAAAAGTATAAAAAAAAACCTGTAAATTAAATGTTAATATCTATAAAATTATTAATTTGCAGTACCATCTAAAAGGTTAAACTTTTAATTCAAAAAAAACAAAAAAAAACAAAAACAAAATGAAAGGACCAATCAGTCAGTTTATTGAAAAACATTATTTACACTTTAACTCTGCTTCTTTAGTTGATGCTGCAAAAGCATACGAACAACAATTGGCAAATGGTGCAAAAATGATGGTAAGTATGGCTGGCGCTATGAGTACAGCAGAAATTGGTAAAATTTTTGCCGAAATAATTAGACAAGATAAAGTACAGATTATTTCATGTACTGGAGCCAATCTAGAAGAAGACATCATGAATTTAGTAGCACACTCTCACTACGAAAGAGTGCCAAACTACCGTGATTTAACACCAGAAGACGAATGGGCTTTACTTGAAAGAGGATTAAACCGTGTTACAGATACTTGTATCCCTGAACACGAAGCATTTCGTCGTTTACAAAAACACATTTATAAAATCTGGAAAGATGCTGATGACAAAGGAGAACGTTATTTTCCGCATGAATTCATGTATAAAATGTTGTTATCTGGCGTTTTAGAAGAATATTACGAAATAGATTTAAAAGATAGCTGGATGTATGCAGCTGCAGAGAAAAACTTACCTATTATTGTACCAGGTTGGGAAGATAGTACGATGGGGAACATCTTTGCTTCATACGTGATCAAAGGAGACTTAAAAGCTTCTACCATGAAATCAGGAATTGAATACATGACATTCCTTGCAGATTGGTATCCAAAAAATAGCACAAACGGAATTGGATTTTTCCAAATTGGTGGTGGTATTGCAGGAGATTTCCCTATTTGCGTGGTGCCAATGTTGTATCAGGATATGGAGATGCATGATATTCCGTTTTGGAGTTATTTCTGTCAAATTTCAGATTCAACAACAAGTTACGGATCATATTCCGGAGCGGTTCCAAACGAGAAAATCACTTGGGGTAAATTAGATATTAAAACTCCAAAATTTATTATTGAGTCGGATGCTACAATTGTTGCTCCGTTAATTTTTGCTTACTTATTAGATTTATAGGATATTTATGAAAAGAGTTATAGTAGACTACGCTAAACTTACCAACGAAATTTTGAACCTTTTGGTAGAGAAATTTCCTGATGGTTATGATGATTCGGATGTAATCCGTTTTAGAAATGCTAAAAACGAATTGATCGAAGCTGTTGAAGTTCGTACTGAAGACACTATTTATTTAGTAAAAATTAGTACTAAACTTGCTGACAGAATCGAGAATTACGATGAAGACGATGATATCGACGTAGATGTTGATGTAATCGAACCGGTAAAAGGTCTTGATCTTGATGACGATATTGATGATGACGATGACGATGATGCAATAGACAAACCAGATACTGACGGCGGAGATGATGATGACGATGAGGATAAAGATCCAGATGATATTGCTGACGAAGATGAAGACGACGACGAAGATTAATTCTTATCTTTCAAAATAAACTAAAGGAACTCTATTCGGGTTCCTTTTTTTATTAATTGCGCAAAATCATATTTTTTAAATATAAGAAAAATACTACATTTAAACTTTTTATTATATTTAATGATCAGTAAATATCAGCCCTATGAATTCAGAAATTTTACACGCCAAACTAAAAGAAAATTTCGGTTTTGAAAAATTCAGACCCAATCAGGAAACTATCATTAATACGATACTTTCAGGTCAGGATACTTTAGCAATAATGCCTACTGGTGGAGGAAAATCGATATGTTTTCAATTACCGGCATTGGTTTTACCAGGAATTACGATTGTTATATCTCCTTTAATTGCCCTGATGAAAGATCAGGTAGACAGTTTAAAAACCAACGGAATCAATGCTTGTTATATCAATAGCAGTCAATCAAGCGAGGAGCAGCAATTTTATATCGATAATTTAAAATCGAACAAATTCAAACTCGTTTATATTGCACCGGAAAGTCTGTCTTATCTGGATGTTGTGTTTAATGAATTGACAGTCAGTTTAATCGCGATTGATGAAGCGCATTGTATTTCCTCATGGGGACACGATTTTCGTCCGGCTTATACTAATTTAGGGTATTTAAAAAGCCGCTTCCCTTCTACTCCTGTTCTGGCTTTGACTGCAACTGCTGATAAAGCAACCCGAACAGATATTACAAAACAACTAAATTTAAGGAACCCAAAAACTTTTGTAGCTTCTTTTGATCGAAAAAATTTAAGTCTCGAAGTTCGCCCTGCACTAGATCGTGTAAAGCAAATCATTGATTTTGTAGAAAATAAACCCAATGAATCCGGAATTGTTTACTGCCTAAGCCGAAAAACTACCGAAGAACTTGCATTAAAACTACAAAAAAACGGTGTTAAAGCAAAAGCATATCACGCCGGTTTAGAAAATAAACTTCGAGCGAAAACGCAAGACGAGTTTATAAACGACGATTGCCAGGTGGTTTGTGCTACCATTGCATTTGGAATGGGAATTGATAAATCGAATGTTCGTTGGGTAATTCATTATAATTTACCTAAAAATATCGAAGGCTATTATCAGGAAATTGGTCGTGCCGGTCGTGACGGATTACCTGCCGAAACTGTTTTGTTCGAAAGTTATGCTGATGTAATTCAGCTTCAGAAATTTGCATCAGAAGGATTGAACTCAGATGTTCAGCTGGCAAAACTGGAAAGAATGAAACAATATGCCGATGCTTTGAGCTGTAGAAGAAAAATTCTGCTTTCCTACTTTGGTGAACTCGTAAAAGAGAATTGCGGTAACTGCGATATTTGCAAAGATCCTCCAACTTTTTTCGATGGTACGATTCTCGCGCAAAAAGCATTGTCGGCTATTAGCCGTTTACAGGAATCTGAGCCTTTGGCGGTAATTGTAGATTTTCTGCGCGGCTCGAGAAACGCGTATATCTACGAAAAAAAATATCAAAGCTTAAAAACGTACGGAATTGGCGCTGACATTTCATGGTACGACTGGAATCAGTATTTAATTCAGTTGATCAATTTAGGATATTGTGAAATTGCCTTTCATCAGCATAATAAAATCCTACTGACTCCTTTTGCGAAAAAAGTTTTATTCGAAGGTGAAAAAGTAAAACTAAATACGGTCGTTAAAAAAGTAATTGATAAAAACGAAATCAAGGAAACAAAAACCAAAGCAGCAAAAAGTTCTCTTTTTGAAATACTTCGAAAATTACGTTATGAAATTGCTAAAGATGAAGAAGTTCCGGCTTATGTTATTTTTAGTGATGCGGCGTTAAGACATATGGAAACTTTTCGTCCTATGAGTGACGAAGAATTTCTGGCAATTGATGGTGTTGGTAAAGTAAAACTGGAAAAATACGGTCGGGAATTTATAGATGCGATTGTGTATTATGAAAATGCAAAAAAAACAATTGCAAAAGCTAAAAAAGAAGGTAACACCTATAAAACAACCTTAGAGATGTTCAAAAGTGGTGATACAGTTGAAGAAATTGCAGGAAAAAGAAACCTCGGACAAACGACGATTGTTTCACATTTAGCAAAATTATACGTCGACGGTAATGATATCGATTTAAGTCAGTTTGTTTCTGATGATGAAGTAAAATTGCTTCACAAAGCACAAGTAGAACTAGAATACCCAACAGCTCTACGATCTTATTATGATTATTTTGAAGAAAAAATGTCGTATGATAAAATTAGATTTGGATTAGCTATTGTCGAGAGGAATAAGTAATGTCATTGCGAGGAACGAAGCAATGTCACTAAAAAATTCGACAAAGATTAGTTAATGCAGATTTTCAGGAGCTAATCCCGCTATGCATTCCAATCTTTTGTGGCGAACACCGCCACAGAAGGATTTTTACTTCTATCGGAGCTAGGGCAATTGTTTTCATAATAATGTTTTCGTCTAGTTGTCATCCCGAGGAACGAGGGATCTACATAAGTAGCTCGACAAAGATTGGTAATTTTGCTTGCGGAGTTTCTTGCGTAGATCCCTCGTTCTTCGGGATGACAAACTGAAGCCTCCATACTTAAAAAACAAAAAAAAATCCTGTGAAGTTGATTCACAGGATTTTTTTATATCAATAATCTAAGATCTATAAATACCTTTCCTCAAAAACTTTCTGATGGTGTTTTTGGTGTCCGATAATCACAAAACCCAAAGCACCTGCAGAAATTTGATGGTTTGAAGCCGTTCCAACTCTTTTAAGTTGCTCTTCAGATAAACTTTTGTAAAACAATAAAGTTGAATGTCTTAGCGCGGAAAGCTCAGTTAGTAATTCCTGAATACTTCTTTTGCCTGCAGCGGTATTGTCAACATAATCGTTTTCTTCAAATCCTGGTAATGCGGTTTTATCATTTCTTGAAAAACGCAAAGCACGATAAGCAAAAATACGCTCGCAATCAATCAAATGCTGAATGATATCCTTAATCGTCCACTTACCTTCGGCATAGCGATAGTCAAATTTATCTAATGGAATATTTTGAACAAATCGAATAAAATCATGAAGAGAAATTTCTAATTCCTCGATCAGATTAATTTCTCCGGCTTCGCGGACATAATTCGCAAAAGGACCTGAATATTCTGTTTCCAATAACTGATTTGAATTCATATTTATATTTTTTTTGCAGTTCTTTCAATCAAATTTATGCAGAGTTTCTACTTGCATTAGTATTTCCGAAAAGTGATCTCGTCACGATTTTTTCATATACTTTTACCAACTCTTCATCAATCTCATTTTCTTTGTTCAGTTCGTTAATTCTTAACAAAGCATATTGTTGTATTGTTAACAATGGCAATACAATACGCTCTCTTACCTGAATCGATGCTATACCATCAGGATAGTTTTCCATAAGCGTTTTATGTCCTGCAATTTTAAGTAATAAACGTTTTGTTTCCTGGAATTCATCGTAAATAATTTGCCAGAATTCACCAAATTCAGGATCATTTCTCATGTAAGCTGTTAACGGCAAAAATGATTTAGCCAACGACATCATACTGTTTTCAAGCAATGTTTTAAAGAATAAAGAATTATGATACAAATCATGTACTTTATCCCATTGTCCTGATTCTTCAAAATGTTTTAACGCTGATCCTACTCCAAAAAATCCAGGTACATTTTGTTTCAATTGACTCCATGAACCTACAAAAGGAATCGCTCTTAAATCAGCAAAATCTAATGATTCAGATTTACTTCTTTTAGATGGACGGCTTCCGATATTAGTTTTTGAGTAATATTTTAACGTACTCATTTTCTCTAAATACGGAATGAATTTTGGATGGTTTTTAAAGCTTAGGTACTTCTCATAACCTAAATCAGCCAATTGCGTTAAAATTTGAGTTTCATCTGCACTCAATTCGTTTTTCTCTTTACTAAATACCTGATTGGTTACACCGGCAGTCAATAAATTCTCGATATTATAACGACAAGAATCCAAAGTTCCAAAATTAGAACTAATCGTTTGTCCCTGAACCGTAATCTGAATTTCATTATTTTCGATCTTTGGCCCTAAAGAAGCATAAAATTTATGTGTTTTTCCACCGCCACGAGCTGGAGGTCCACCGCGTCCGTCAAAGAAAATCGCTTTAATGCCGTATTTTCTGGATATTTCGGTTAAAGCAATTTTTGCCTGATAAATACTCCAGTTTGCCATTAGGTAACCACCATCTTTAGTTCCGTCAGAGAAACCTAACATAATTGTTTGCTTGTTGCCTCTTTCCTGCAAATGTTTTGAATATTCAGGATTGGTATACAATTGCTCCATAATATGGTGCGCATTTTGCAAATCATCAACAGATTCAAAAAGCGGAATAATATCTACAGTTGGATTTTCCCAATTGTTCAATCTGATCATAGCAAAAGTCTCCATTACATTCAATGCGCTTTCGTTATTACTAATGATATAACGATTAGCACCAAACTCACCATTAGCTTTTTGAATTGTTTTAATTGCCTGAACGGATTCTAAAGTAGATCTGGTGATTTCATTTTCGAAATCAGCCGGATTTAATTCTCCCTTCACTTTAGATAAAACAATTAATTTTTCACTTTCAGATAATTCAAAGTAATTTGATGGAAATATCGGAGAACCAGAATTTAAATAATGATTTACTACATCTTTAAATACGGCATCATGAATCTTACTATTCTGACGAATATCTAAAGTAGCAAAATGGAAACCGAAAAGATTAATTTTTACCAAAAATGCTTCCAGATCATCTAAATAAAGAGATTGGTGTTTTTCGATAATGATATCACGAATAAGATTTAATTGTGTCAATAATTCATCTAAAGTGATGTAAATTTCTCCTTTAGAATAAAAAACAGAACGATAAAGTTTATGTTCAAGTTCGGATACCAAAGTATCTACTCCTGAGAAAGTTAACTTACGTTTTAAATTTCTCATTTCGATATAATAACACTTTAATATTGAAGTACGTAAACGTTCTGCAACTTTCAAAGTAATCTCTGTAGTAACAAACGGATTTCCGTCACGATCTCCTCCTGGCCAGAATCCTAATTTTATTAATTGATTCTGAATAGCATTTCCCTGAAGAATGTTTTTTTGTAAATAATGAACAATTTCGCCTGAAGTAGCGTAAAAAACATTCTCTAAATACCAGATCAAACTAACTGCTTCATCGTAAGGATTTGGTTTTTCGTTCTGAATAAAAGGTGTTTTTCCTAATTGCGCTAGTAATTCTTTTATTTTTAATAAATCATTCAAACGAATAGCTTCGGTCAAATCGTTTATAATTCCCAGAACCGGTCCCGGGTAAAATTGCGTTGGATGCGCTGTTAGAACTGTTCTGACATTAAAATTTTCTAAGAATTCGATCAATTCATCGTCTTTCTCTTTAGCGTCTGATTTCTCTTTAATATCACGCAAAGATCCGCGGCCTTCCATATTATTAACTTCCGGAAAAGCAGCATCTTCAATGGCATCAAACAATACAATCTGACGTTCTGTATACTGGATAAATCGAAACATTAAATCGATCTTATCTGTCTCAGTTGCATTGTTTAAATATCGATTAGAGAAGAAATCGAATATTTCTTTTGGTGTTTCTTGTTTTTTAAATCCCGTTTCGCATGTCTCTGTAAATAAAGGAAGTAGCGCTCCTGTATTATCAATAGAATCAAAAGGCAATGTTATAAATACACTATTGTAAATGTGGTATTTTGAAAGAACATCTTGATTAAAGCGTTCAATTTTTGGTAACGTGTACATAATCTATTGTAGTTGTGGTTAATTAGTCATAAAAAAACCCCAAGAATAAACTTGAGGTTATATTTTAATATAGCATTCAAGAAAAAATTACATATTTTTAAAAATAGTATGCATCAAACGCTTCTTATCGTTGATACTTTCTTCTAATGAAATCATAGTTTCTGTTCTGTAAACACCATCGATATCATCTATCATAAAGATAACCTCTTTTGCGTGCTTAGTATCTTTTGCTCTAATTTTGCAAAAGATATTGAATTTTCCTGTCGTTACAGAAGCTACTGTTACGAACGGAATTTGATTGATTCGCTCTAATACAAATTTAGTTTGAGACGTATTATTAAGGAACACACCAACGTATGCAATAAATGAATACCCTAATTTATCGTAATCCAAAGCCAATGAAGAACCCATTATTATTCCTGCGTCTTCCATTTTCTTAACCCTAACGTGCACTGTACCAGCAGATATCAATAGTTTTTTTGCAATGTCAGTAAACGGAACTCTCGTATTGTCTATTAACATATCTAAAATCTGGTGATCTACTTCATCTAAACGAAATTTACTCATAATTCTTTAATTAATATTACTAATTGCTATTACAAAGTATAAAAATATATATAAAAAACAACAAATTCACATAAAAATTAACTTTTTATCAATCCGTTAACAAATTTAACATTTTTATTTAAATAAAAATCTGCTTTTTGATTCGATTTCGGAAAACCACTAAAGTCATCAGAATAAATTGCGCCTTTTGCATCGTATTCATAATGTCCAAAATAATTTTCCAATTCGCCCGTTTCAACTATGTAAGCGTTAAAATGAATCTTATTTTCAATCAATTCTTCTTTGTATTGTGCGACAAAATTCGTAATAATTTCGATACCATCATAATTTATTTTGATATTTTTATACATAAAATCATAAAAAACGACTTTATTTTGTGAAATATTCAAATAATCATTAATTCTGTTATCAACTAAATCGTTTTCGCTAATGAGTTTAAAACTTGAAAAAAGTGAGAAAAATATGATTTTTCGAGTGATTTCGCGGTCATAATCATGAGGAAAATGACCTGCTTCGAATAAAATTGTTGGTACTCCTAAAAACTGAAACGTATCCCCTATACAGTTGATATTAAATGAATCATCAAATCGGCCCACCTGTCCCGGGATGTGCTTTTGTAATACATCATTGATTCCGGCAATCACATTAATAGCTTTTAAACGGTTTTCATTTACTTCTCTTTCTTCATTATAAGAAGGTGCTAAAAATGAAACGGTTGCAGGTTTTCCAGTATCTCCTGCACCAAATATAGTACGCTGATCATGCAGATTAAAGCAGTAATGAGGTTTAAAGGTCTTAAAAACTTCTCTTAACACCCTGCTTTCAGGTTGAGTAAGGTTTTGTGAATCCCTGTTTAAGTCAATTTTATTGGCATTTTCCCTTGTATAAAGCCTTGCGCCGTCTGGATTTAAAATAGGAATGCAGTAAAAGGTAAACGTATTAAGTATTTTCTCTGCAATCTCAGATCCGCTGTTTAAGACATTAATAAAGTCAAACAAGGCTTTTGTGGTCGTGCTTTCGTTTCCGTGCATTTGTGACCAAAGGTAAATACGCGTTTCTCCGGTTCCAATTTGATAACTATATATAGGTTCGTCTAAAACCGATCTTCCAATTATTTGTACTTGATTATTAGTATTTAGTTTATCTAATATGGGTTGAATATGATCTAATGTTAAATAACGACCTTCTATTGTTTTCTCTTTGTATTGGCTAAATAATTCTTCTAAATTCATTGTCTTTTGATTAGTTTACAAAAGTAAACATCTTTATTTTTACAATTGTAAACAGTTGAAAATAAAGATAATTTATAATTGTAAACAAGATTTTAAAGATTATTAATCATTTAGTATACACAGGAGTTGACAAATGTTATAATTTTAATTAAACAACATCAAATAACTTGTAGTTAGTTACTTATGTGCTATTAGTTAAAGTTATAATTAATACATTATACTTTACTTTTGATAATTTACAACTGTAAAATTGCTTTATTAGATTCTTTTAGTTACATTTGTAAACAACGGTTTTAAAAACAATAATTTACAATGGTAAACATCGATGATTTTGTAAAACGTCTTGAAATAATACTTGACTATTATGCCTTAAATGCCTCTTCGTTTGCTGATAAAATTGGCGTACAGCGTTCTAGTATGTCTCACCTACTTTCTGGCAGAAACAAACCAAGCTTGGATTTTGTGATGAAGATTATGGAAGTTTTTCCTGATGTTGATCTGTATTGGATTTTGAACGGAAAAGGAAGTTTTCCTAAAAACAATGAAGAAGTTGTAGAAACGACAAAAAATCCTGCTCCTATTTCTTCAAATGAAAATATAAGTGGCGGAGATTTATTTTCGGCTATTCAATATAAAGAAGCTGAAAAAACCGAAATAAGAATTTCTCCAGAAATTAAAAATCAAAATTTAAGTTCTCAAGAGAGTGAAATGGAGAAAATTGTTATTTTTTATAAAAACGGAACCTTCAAGGCCTATAATCCGTAGATCGAAAAAATCGCATATTCCAAAAAAAATGAAAATATTTTTCGTTTAAACGATTCTCACGTAACTTAAAAAACATCGAAAATTTACAACTGAAAGCCATTCTCAGGAATTTTACCTACGACTCCTTTATAATGTTTTTTTAAAATCATAAGATCTGCTTCGTAATTTCCTGTTGGATAAAATGGTTTTGCAAAGCTCACTTCTTTCTTTCCCCAGTCAAAAGCAACCGGGACAATAGGTACATTTGCTTTAATTGCAATATAATAAAATCCGCTTCTGATTTCTTTTACTTCTTTACGGGTTCCTTCGGGCGCAACAGCCAGACGAAAAACTTCTTTTCTGTCAAAAATAGCCGCAATCGAATCTACTTTATTCAATCCTCCCGAACGATCCAGAGGTTCTCCTCCTGCGCTTCTAAAATAATATCCAAACGGAAACTTAAATAATTCCTTCTTTCCGACCCAGTTCATTTCCAGTCCTGAAATGCCACGGGTAAATATTCCTAAATAAAAATCATGATTACTTGTATGGGGCATCACCATCATCACACATTTTTTCACTTCCGCATTTTCAATTCCTACTATTTTCCAGCCCATTAGCTTAAAAAAGATGAATTTATACAACTGTTTTTTCATTAAAATTTATTTTGTGTTGCAAAATAAAAGATTTAAATGGTAAATTTGAGTAAAAGCATTTAAAAATGATTCAAAAATTATTCAGTTATATCATTCCAATAAAAATATTCAAGAAAAAATCAGAAAGAAGTAAAATTATCGAAGTTACATGGGCCAATGGTGAGCTGGTTCTGGATTCTGAAAATACCAATTATTCATACGGAAGTTTACAACGCATATTAAGATACGGTCTTAGAAACATAGGTTACAATGCCATTCTTAAAATGGATCACATTCTTTTATTAGGAGTTGCCGGCGGGAGCGTCATTAAAACCCTTGTAGACGAAATTGAATATAAAGGCAAAATTACAGGTGTCGAAATTGATTCAGAAATTATTCAGATTGCCAATCAGTACTTCAGCCTTGATCAGATAGAACAACTGGAAATTGTAATTGATGATGCTTTCGAATTTGTTTTAAAAACAAAAAACAAATATGATCTCATTATTATTGATATTTTTGAAGATATAAAAATGCCCAACTTTTTGTTTGAAAGTTTTTTTAGCGAACGCATTTGCTCTCTTTTAAAAAATCATGGATTTGTACTCTTTAATACCATGATTTTAGATGAAGCCCATAATGTTCGTAATAGAAAATATATTTCAGAAATAAACTCAGAATTTTTTACTTCAAAAATGCTGCCCCGCATAGAAGTACATAACGAATTAATAATTATCGAAAAAGTCGTCTAAAAATTAAATTTTATGAAACCTCTTGTCTCCATATTAAAAGCCTTTCCACCTACTAAAGTAATTGACTCTAATATTCACCTTTCAAAATACATTCCGTTAGATCTATCTGTAACGAATCACGAATTGATGGAGAAAAAACCTGGGAATGCAACTGAATTTGAAACATTTATATTTAATTACTTAGAAAAAAATAATGCCGAAGTCGCCTATGGCGGTTATATAGAAGGTCGTACCTTGTACCAACGAAGTACGATTTTCAAAAATGATTCTATTCCGGAACGCAATATTCATATTGGTCTCGATTTATGGACAAAAGCAGGTACTGCGGTTTTGGCACCGCTTAGCGGAAAAGTGCACAGCTTTAAAAACAATATTGGTTTGGGAGATTATGGCCCGACCATTATTTTGGAACACATCGTCGAAAATGAAAAATTTTATACTTTATTCGGACATTTATCGTTAGAAAGTATAGAAAACCTTAGTGTTGGGACATTTTTTAATAAAGGTCAAAAAATTGGAACCCTTGGAGATTCAATTGTAAACGGCGATTATGCGCCTCATGTACACTTTCAGATCATAAAAAATATCGAAGAGTATAACGGAGATTATCCGGGAGTTTGCAATACAAATGATTTGAATTTTTATATAGAAAATTGTCCTGACCCCAACTTATTATTAAAAATTACTTAAATAGTTATGAAGAAAGCAGGATTGATTATATGTTTGTTGTTGTTAATTGGGTGTAAATCGAAAACCGTTAGCAGAGATACTGAAGATTTAAAGATTAAGAAAATTTCTGGTTCAGAAATCAATGCCAATCAACAACAAAAAGCTTACGAGTTAGGAAAACGAGTTTTAGAAACTTGTAATACATCAAAGTTTAAACCTTTTAATGACACAGAAGTTACGGCCTCGGTTAGAGAAAACACAACCGAAGAGCGTTTAACAAAAACCTGTCAGAGATTTAGGCAGTATTACGGAAGCTTTATAGATTTAAAACTAGATGGCGTTTACAAAACAAAACAAGAAGTAGTTTACCGCTATCACGCCTTATACACAAAAAAAATAGCCAATAAAGAATTGCGCGTTTTTGTAAATGAAGACAATTTGGTTTCTGCCATAAAATCAATGGATTGGGATGAAAAATTTGATTCTAAACTAACTGAACAATAAAATACAATTATGAATTTAAAACTGCCTTTTTTTTTATTACTGTTGATTTCGACATTTGCAAACGCTCAGGAAACTATGAGCATAAAAGGTTCTAAACCTTATCCAGCAACAGAAAATTATACTTTCATTTGCGAAAAATATGTTTACACGGGCGAAGCAAATGTTCAGATTGCAAAGACAGAAAAAGGAGGTGTTTTAAAAATAACCATTAAGACTGCTAACGATAAAACCCGAATTTCCGGCGGTTTATATGTTGATTTAGCAAATGCAGATGTCATTCCCTGCGTTGATAAAAAAGTAAATGAAAGTGCTGAAGGCACAACATCATCCTATTATTATTTCACTCCGTCAGAAATGATAAAATTGAAAAAAAATGACATCAAAGGAATTCGCTTTATAGTTAGCGGAAACTCAAATGCCTTTGGCGACCAAACGGGATATTTTACAGCCTCTAATAAAAAGGATTATTTTTCTACAGCCTTCGATAAATCTAAAAAATCATTTGACACTGCCGCAGCAATTAGTGCTTTATAAATAAATTATTTAATCTAATAAATCTTATATTTATACTCTAATATAATACCTATGAATCCTAACGAGGCTTTAATTACCAAATTCTATACTGCTTTTGCAAACGCCGATGCTAAAACCATGAGCGAATGCTACCATCCTAAAATTCATTTTATAGATCCCGCTTTTGGCTTACTAAAAGAAGATCAGGTTTCTAAAATGTGGGAAATGCTTATTTTAAAAAGCAAAGGCAATATCAAAATAGAATTTTCAGATGTAAAAGCGGATGATTTTACAGGCTCTGCAAAATGGGTTGCTACCTATAATTTTAGTAAAACCAATAGAAAAGTAATCAATATAATTACTGCTGAATTTGCTTTTCAGGACGGATTAATCATCAAACATACCGATAATTTTGATGTTTGGAAATGGTCGAAACAAGCTTTTGGCCCAATGGGATATTTATTAGGATGGACAGGTTTTTTTCAGAAGAAAATTCAGGACCAGGCCCTGCTGTCGCTCAAAAAGTTTCAGGAATCTAAATAATTCCAATAACTTCGAAATTCAAAATATTAGTTATTTTTTTTACTTGAATTATCTGCCTTCGATTTTAAATTGCTTGTTTCTGTCTTTTGTTGATTTAATCGTGTTTTAATCTTGAGTAACTATGAAAGAACTTGTACACAAAAAACTAAATCAATTACAGGCAACGTCAATTTGCGGAAACGATATTAGTTCCTCCTGTTTATATGTTTCGGCGTTAACTATTTTATACGCTGGTCAATATGCATGGATCTCCTTATTAATAGTGGCAGTTGTTTTATTTTTATTCAGAAAAATTTACGGCGAAGTTGTGGGTGCAATCCCCTTAAACGGTGGCGCTTACAACGTTTTATTAAACACATCAACCAAACGGCTGGCTTCCCTTGCTGCGACACTAACCGTTTTGTCATATATGGCAACAGCAGTAATTTCGGCCTCAGAAGGCATGCATTATCTACACGGAATCTTCGAAAGTTTAAATGTAACAATTGCAACAGTCGTCGTTCTAATCCTCTTTACAGGACTTGCTATTTTAGGAATTGGCGAATCAGCTTTTGTGGCCGTCATCATTTTTATCACACATTTAGCTACTTTAAGTTTACTGGTGTTTGCCTCGCTTTGGTTTATCTTAAACAATGGCTTAGAAACTTTTCACATCAATTGGGAAACACCTATAGCTTACGGAAACATCAAAACCGCTTTGTTTTTAGGATTTTCAGCAGCCATGCTCGGAATTTCAGGTTTCGAAAGTTCTGCCAATTTTGTCGAAGAACAAGAGCCAGGAGTTTTTCCAAAAACGCTTAGAAATATGTGGGCAATCGTAAGTTTCTTCAATCCTGTAATTGCCATATTATTAATCAGTATTATTCCGCTAACCGAAGTTGGCACCAATAAAGAATCCCTTCTCGCCCATTTAGGACAAACTACCGGTGGATCATGGCTCGCGTGGCTTATTTCTATCGATGCAGTTTTAGTTTTATGTGTAGCCCTATTAACCTCATTTGTTGGAGTTTCAGGATTATTAAACCGAATGACCTTAGACAGAATTCTACCCAATTATTTTCTAAAACAAAACAAAAGAGGTTCGCATTATAGAATTGTAATCAGTTTTCTGGTTTTATGTATTTCCGTACTTTTTGCTACCAGCGGACATTTAGAATCTTTGGCCGGAGTGTATACTTTTTCATTTCTGGCCGTAATGGCACTATTCGGAATTGGAAATTTATTGCTCAAATTCAAACGCAAAAAATTACCAAGACCTGAGCGCGCAAGAGGAATTACAGTTGTTATCGCTGTTTCCTTTATCATAGCTGCCTTCATCGGCAACATGAAACTGAACATCAATTCTTTTTATACCTTCTTAAAATATATGGTTCCATCCCTGATTTTTATCGGAATCATGCTAAACCGTGTCATTCTAATTCGATTACTCATCGAAGCTTTAGAATATTTCTATCAGCCATTACGAAAAATAGTAATTCTCAGTAATCGTTATTTGCAGCGAATGAGCGTTGAGATAAATTCGCAGGAATTTGTCTTTTTTACCAAAGGCGATGATATTGCCATTCTCAACAAAGTCCTGCAATATGTTCAGGGAAATGAAACCACCAATAAATTGAAAATCGTATACGTAACAAACAACACTTCAAGAAACGAAGCCTTGATAAAAGATCTTGAAGTTCTGGATCGCGCTTACGACGAAATTGATCTCGAATATCTCGAAATTAAAGGTGTTTTTGGTCCAGAAATCATCGACGAATTATCCAAAAAGTGGAAAATACCCAAAAACTTTATGTTCATAGGCTCCCCCGGAAATAAGTTTTCGTACCGTGTTTCAGATCTCGGCGGAGTTCGTTTGATTATGTAATAGATTTTTAAGGAGCAGAAAAAATGAGGTTTTTCAAGGCATTTAGTCCCGCTTTCGCCTTTATCTTTGTTCGTTCCTCTCAAAGGATACCGTCTCTATAGAGGCTAGTCGAGAAATTTATCATTTATAAGTACTAGATTGACTTTTACCGCAAAGCACGCCGAGACGCAAAGTTTTTTTTTCACGCAGATTTTGCAGATTTTTTTTAAGTTTTAATTTAAAATTCGTGTAGATTCGTGAATTCGTGGCGAATTTAACCGCAAAGTTCGCAATGATCAAAGTTTTTTTACGAGATTATTTTCAACCCAATAAAAAGATTCTTGCGTTCTTTGCGGTTAAATTTTCAGCTTTCAAAAAAAATTAAGATCTAAACCAACCGGCAACCAATTCATCCTCAAACGAGTTAGCATTTTTATGAATAAACTCATTTGTGTTTTTATTATAAGAATAATCCAAAGCCCAATTTTTATGGTTCTCTGCTAAATCCTTAATACTTTCACACACAAAAGCAATTTCTTCGTCAGTTGTCGTTGGGTGAATCGACATTCTGATCCATCCCGGTTTTTTGATCAAGTCCCCAATCGTAATTTCATTCACCAGTTTATTAGAAGTTTCCTGATCTACGTGCAACAAAAAATGTCCGTAAGTTCCGGCACAGCTGCAACCTCCCCTGGTTTGAATCCCGAATTTATCATTCAGTAATTTTACTCCTAAATTAAAATGAAGATCCTCAATAAAAAACGAAATTACACCCAAACGATTTTGATGTTGTCCTGCTAAAATTTTAATATTTGAAACCGGATCCAAGGCATCAAAAACATAATCAACGATCTCGTGTTCACGTTGCAGAATGTTTTCAATTCCCATTTCTTCTTTTAGCTCAATAGCCAAAGCAGTTTTAATAACCTGAAGGAAACCAGGAGTTCCGCCATCTTCGCGATCCTCTATATTGTCAATATACTTATGTTCACCCCAAGGATTTGTCCAGCTTACGGTTCCTCCACCCGGACAATCAGGAATCATGTTATTGTATAATTTTTTATTAAAAATCAAAACGCCAGAAGTTCCGGGTCCGCCCAAAAATTTATGCGGCGAAAAGAAAATAGCATCAAGATACGCTTCCGGATCTTCAGGATGCATATCAATTTCGACATAAGGTCCTGAACAGGCAAAATCCACAAAACAAACACCATGATGCTGGTGCATCAATTTTGCTGCGTCGTGAAAAGGAGTTTTTAAACCTGTAACATTCGAGCAGGAAGTTATCGAAGCAATTTTAATTGTTCTGTCAGCATATTTTTCTAATAATAAAGCCAAATTATCCAGACAAAAAAGCCCTTTTTCGCAAGACGGTATAATCTCTACATCAGCAATTGTTTCCAACCAGGACGTTTGATTCGAGTGGTGCTCCATATGCGAAATAAAAACAATTGGTCTTTTTTCTGCAGGAACAGTAATGAAATCTTTTAGATTCTCAGGAACTTTAAGTCCCAGAATACGCTGAAATTTATTGACAACACCGGTCATTCCCGTTCCATCAGTAATCAAAACATCATCTTTACTGGCATTGGTATGACGCTTTATGATGTTTCTGGCATGATGATACGCTTTTGTCATGGCAGTACCTGACACAGTAGTTTCCGTATGAGTATTTGCTACAAAAGGTCCAAAATCATTCAAAAGTTTCTCTTCAATTGGTCGATATAACCTTCCGCTGGCAGTCCAATCTGTATAAATGATCTTTTTTTTGCCATATGGAGAAGTAAATTCCTGATCAATTCCAACAATATGCTTTCTAAAATCCTGAAAATAGGTTTCTAAGGTGATGGTATTATTTTTGCTATTCATTAGTGTGTCTGAGTTTGATTGCAAATATATTGCTTTTTTATAAAATTGCGAATTTATCAATTGTAAACTTCAAACTTTCAATAACCGTTTGGTATATTTAATTAAAACATTGTTTTATTAATAATTTATCATAATATTCTATCGGATTAATAGGGCAAGTAAAACTAAACAATACGTTTATGAAAAATTCGGCAGTAGCTACTTTTGGTGGTGGATGTTTTTGGTGTATTGAAGCTGTAATTCAGCGTTTAAAAGGAATAAAATCATTAAAGTCAGGATTTTCAGGAGGTTTTATAAAGAATCCTCCTTATCGTGAAGTTTGTACTGGCAGAACCGGTCATGCTGAAGTGATACAAGTCACTTTCGATCCTGACATAATTTCATATCATGATTTGATCTTTATATTTATGACCAGCCACGATCCCACAACTTTAAATTGTCAGGGAGCAGATGTTGGTACGCAATATCGTTCTATAGTATTATACCATGATGAAGAACAAAAAGCAATCGCGGAACAAGTCTTGATAGAAGCAAAAGAATTCTATAAGGATCCAATTGTTACGGAATTAGTGCCTTTCGAGGTATTTTACAATGCCGAAGACGACCATCAAAATTATTACAACAATAATCAGGATGCGCGTTATTGCCAAATCGTTATTGACCCGAAAGTGCAAAAACTAAAGAAAATGTATGATCATAAACTAGTTGACTAAATAAAGTTTTGCCACAGATTAAAGGATTAAAAGTTTTTTTTAAAATCTAATTTTAACATTTTAAAAATCATTTTAATCTGTGTAATCTGTGGCTAAAAATAAAAACTCTAATGAAAAATTTAAAAATAAATAATCGATTTACTGCTGAATTACCTGCAGATGCTAACGAAACAAATGAAATTCGTCAGGTTTCGAATGCTGTTTTCTCTTATGTAAATCCAACAAAACCTTCGAATCCTCAACTTATTCACGCATCAAAAGAAGTGGCTGAATTAGTAGGTATTGCTGAAGATGAAATTCAGTCACAAGCTTTTTTGGATGCCTTTTCAGGAAAAGAAATTCTTCCGGAAACGCGTCCGTATGCTATGTGTTATGCCGGGCATCAGTTTGGGAATTGGGCTGGACAATTGGGTGATGGCCGTGCTATCAACTTAACCGAAGTAGAACATAATAATGAATTTTTCACGCTTCAGTTAAAAGGTGTCGGAAAAACACCTTATTCCAGAACTGCTGATGGTTTGGCTGTTTTACGTTCTTCTATCAGAGAATATTTGTGTGCCGAAGCCATGTATCATTTGGGGGTTCCCACTACCCGATCGCTTTCGCTAATGCTGTCCGGTGACGAAGTTTTGCGTGATATTTTATACAACGGAAATCCGGCTTACGAAAAAGGCGCGATTGTTTGTCGTGTTGCTCCCTCCTTTATTCGCTTTGGAAGTTTCGAAATGCTGACAGCGCGCAACGAACTCAAAAATCTAAAGCAATTTGTAGAATACAATATCAAACATTATTTCCCTGAAATAAAAGGAGAACCAAAAGAGCAATATCTACAATTCTTTCAAACGGTTGCAGATAAAACACGTGAAATGATTTTGCATTGGCAACGTGTAGGTTTTGTGCACGGTGTAATGAATACAGATAATATGTCAATTCACGGAATCACAATCGATTACGGCCCATATGGCTGGTTAGAAAATTACGATCCCAACTGGACACCTAATACTACGGACAGCCAAAACAGAAGATATCGTTTTGGGAATCAGCCTCAAATTGCACAATGGAATTTGTATCAATTAGCAAATGCTCTTTATCCCTTAATTAATGAAGCTGAGTCTTTAGAAAAAATATTAGAATCGTTTATTAATGAGTATGCTTCTGACTATAAAACAATGTTTTTGAGCAAAATAGGAATATTTACTTCGACTGAAACTGATAGTAATTTAATTACCGCTTTAGAAACTGTTTTACAATTATCGGAAACAGATATGACTATTTTTTTTAGAAATTTAAGTCAAATTCTAAAATCAGATACCCCACAAAATGCAATAAAAAAAGTAAATGATGCTTACTATAAGCCGGAAGAAATTTCAGGAGAAATATTAGAAGCCTGGATAAAATGGTTTACAGTTTATATCGAAAGTTTAAATACTGAAACTTTATCAGATGAAGTTCGTTCACAAAAAATGAATGCTGTGAATCCTAAATATGTGCTTCGAAATTATATGTCGCAATTGGCAATTGACGCAGCAGATCAGGGAGATTATTCTTTAACTGATGAACTCTACAAATTATTGCAAAAGCCTTATGATGAACAGCCTGAATATCAAAAATGGTTCGCGAAACGCCCGGATTGGGCACGATCTAAAGTAGGTTGTTCTATGCTTTCTTGTAGTTCTTAAAAGTTTTTTGCCACGAATTTCACCAATATACGCTAATTTTAATCTCGATGTTAAAAAAAATAATTAGTGTATATTGGTGAAATTCGTGACAAACTTTTTCTATTTAGAAGTAATATAATCTACAATCATATTGGCATGAATACGAGAGTTTTCGATAAACCATTTGTGTGTTTGCATTCCGCCACAAACTACGCCTGCTAAAAATAAACCTTTAATATTGGTTTCCATAGTTTCAGGATTGTAATGAGGAGTTTTTAATTCATCATTAGATAACTCGATCCCCATTTTTTCCAGAAAACTTAAATCTGGTTTATATCCTGTTAATGCCAGAACAAAATCATTTTCTATAGTCACTTTTCCGTCAGGTGTTTTTATTTCTACTTCATTTTCTCCAATTTCAGTAATATTCGATTCAAAATAAGCTTTGATACTTCCTTCGGCGATTCGGTTTTCGATATCAGGTTTTACCCAATATTTTACCCGATTATTAATTTCGTTTTTACGAATCACCATCGTAACATTTGCTCCTTTTCTCCAACATTCTAAAGCAGCATCAACAGAGGAATTATTGGCACCTACGACTAATACATTTCTAAAAGCATATTCATGTGCTTCTTTATAATAATGACGTACTTTAGGCAATTCTTCGCCTTTTACGTTCATTTCAATCGGAATATCATAAAAACCTGTTGCTATTATTACATTTTTTGACTTGTACGAAGATTTATCGGTTGTAATTTTAAAAGATTGATCTTCTAATTTCAGCACTTGATTTACTTTTTCAAACAAATGAATTGAAAAATTAAAATAACGATGAATATTTCGATAATACTCTAAAGCATCTTGACGACCGGGTTTTGGAGCTAGGCAGTTAAACGGAATATCGCCAATTTCAAGCCTTTCTGCTGTCGAGAAAAAAGTCATGTAGAATGGATAATTGAAAATACTATTTACAATCGCGCCTTTCTCAATAATCAAATAACGTAAATTTTTCTTTTGTGCTTCGATCGCGCAAGCCAGACCTATAGGGCCGCCTCCAACGATGATCAAATCATATTGTGTTGTCATAACTCTATTGCTTTTCCCAGCTTTTAAAAGGATTTTTACTCAAATAAGCGTTATAGTATCTTTTGTCATTTGTTACTTCTTCGCCCAGCCAGTCAGGCTTTTCAAATGATTCTGTTTCAGATTCCAACTCGATTTCGGCCATTACTAAACCTTCATTTTCTCCGTAGAATTCATCTACTTCAAAAATGTGTTTTCCTGATTGTACTTCAAAACGGGTTTTCTCTATTTTACCTTTTTCGCATAATTTAAGTAACTCTTGGGCTTCGTCAAGCGGAATTTCATTTTCCCACTCAAAACGGGACATTCCTCCCTGCTGACCAATTCCTTTTATCGTAATAAAGCCTTTATTTCCTTTTATTCTAACCCGAACAGTTCTTTCAGGAATAGAACTCAAGTATCCCTGCGCGATATTATTTCGGGTAAAAGCCTGTTCTTTAAAATCATCCGATTTTACAAGAAACTTTCTTTCTATTTCGACCATTTTTATTGTCTCAATTTAATTTTTATGCAAGTTACTCAATTTAATTCAGTCTTATAAATTGAGATTCAACAAAACCGTAGCTGTTTAGCTAAATTCTATAACCGACTTAAAACTAGATATATAACTTCGAAATAACTGATTATTAATGCATTATGTATCTATTTTTTTGTTAAATTTGATTGAATCTTAATTTCATCACTTATGTCTAAAAAAGCACTTTATCTATTAGGCATTGCAATAACAATCATTTTGGGTACTTTTTTGTATGTGAAATTCTGTTGCAATTGCACTATTAAAACACCAGCGGTTGATACTGAAAAAGTATCGGTAGTTGTGGCTGAGGAGACGGTTATTGTCCCTTTTATTCTAAATGGTTCAGGAATTGATTATCATAGTAATGATAACATCAAGTTCCTTAAAAACAGTTTTGCAGTAGTCCTGCCTGTTAGTGATTCTGTAGCAATTGGAATTGAAAATCTTAAAACATTTTTGGTTGCAAATCCTAAGCAAAAAATAACGATAACGGGTTATGCTACTTCTGATGAAACAAACTCTACCACTTTTGAAAATCTTGGTCTTGCAAGGGCAAATGACATTAAGAAGTATTTTGTTTCGAAAGGATTATCGGCTTCTCAGTTTAATACAAAAGGCGAGATAGTAGATACGTGGAAAACAAGCAAGGATACTCTTTTAGGACCTGCTGACTATAAGTTTGAAGCTATGGAAGCTTCTCCTGCTGTTACTGATGAATGGGTTATTTTGAAAGATAAAATCAATGGTGATCCGCTAATCTTACATTTCAGCACCAATAAATCCAGTAACAATTTATCCGACGCGGAAAAACAAAAAGTAGCAGATCTGGTTAAATATATGGAACACGTTAAAGATGCGGTTATTCTGGCCGTTGGACATAGTGATAATGTTGGAAACCGCGATTCTAATGTTGTACTTGGACAAAAACGTGCCGAATTTTCTAAAAACTACCTGTCTAAAAAAGGTATCGATGGCAGCCGTATTACCACTGACTCAAAAGGTCCGGATGAACCTATAGGTGAAAATACAACTGCTGAAGGAAAAGCAAACAACAGAAGAACTGTAATTACAATCAAATAATTAATCAAAAATATACTATTATGAATATACCTTGTATCTTAATACCGGTGCTAGTGGGATTAATCTGTGGAATCTTGGGTTACTTACTAGGAAAAATGAATTCAAAAGGAGACGATTCTCTTGCATTGTCACTACAAGCTGATTTAGATGCCTGTAAAGCAAATACCAAAAATTTGAATGCTAAAATTTCGTCATTAGAAGCCGATTTAGCATCAAAAGCATCTATTGCCGCCCCTACACAATCATTTACTGCTGCTGCAGCTCCTGCATTTTTATTTGATGCGGCATTGGCTACAACAGTTTATGGCAAAAAAATAAAAGAAAATGATTTGAAAATTGTAGAAGGAATCGGACCAAAAATTGAGGCTTTATTTAATGCAACAGGAATAACAACATGGAGAGAGCTCTCTGAAACTTCAACTGAAAAATTACAATCTATTCTGGATGCCGGCGGCGAAAATTACGCCATTCACAATCCGAGTACCTGGGCAAAACAAGCTTTATTGGCTTATCAGGGCAAATGGCAGGAACTTAAAGACTGGCAACAAGGATTGCTTGGAGGGAAAGAGTAAAAGATAGGTTCAAAGGTACAGAGTTGCAAAGGTTCAAAGGCTTTTCTACTCTGTGCCTTTTATTTGATACCTCTTTACTCTTTACTCTTTACTCTTTACTTCATGCTTTTAAACCTCTGAACCTTTGTCGCTCTGCACCTTTGCACCTTCTAAAAAAAAGATTCCCATTTTTTAGAAGTATTGTACCATAACTGTCCTTGCGAAACTTCTAGCGGACAATCGATATTGTTGGTATAAAGTGCACCGGTTCCTAAACCCTGTGGCATTTTTGAGTTTTGAATAAAGGTCCATTGCGAAATGGCATTAAGGCCAATATTGCTTTCTAATGCTGATGTAATCCACCAGCCAATATTGTATTTATTAGCTAAATCAATCCATTCTTTAGTACCTCTAAAACCTCCCACAAAACTTGGTTTCAGGATAATGTATTGTGGCTTTATTTCTTGTATTAATTTTTCTTTTTCTGGTAATGAAAAAACACCTATTAGTTCTTCGTCTAATGCAATAGGAAAAGGAGTGGTCTTACACAAATCAGCCATTGCTTTGACGTTTCCTTTTTTAATGGGCTGCTCAATACTATGAAGCTGAAATTGATTCAATTGATTAAGTTTATCTAAAGCTTTATTTAAGGCAAATGCGCCATTGGCATCCACGCGAATTTCTATCTGTTCTGCTGAAAAATGACTTCGGATAAAGTGTATTAATTCTAACTCTTTCTCAAAATCGATAGCGCCAATTTTGAGTTTGATGCAATTAAAACCATCGGCTAATTTCTCTTCGATTTGTTGTTTCATATACGAAGCTTCTCCCATCCAAACCAAGCCGTTTATATTAATTGATTTAGAATTATTGGTGAAATCAGAAGGGAATAATACATATGGATTTTCGCTTTTAAGCGATAAAAAAGCCATTTCGATCCCAAATTGAATCGACGGAAATTCTAATAAAGCGTCCCATAAAGCGTTTTCTCCTAAATGAATATTCTGGCAAGTCCAGTTTAGTTTTTCTTCGTAATCATCCCTGTCGTCGGCACTTAAACCGCGTAAAATTCCGCACTCGCCTATTCCTTTTTTGCCGTTTTCTTCAAGAATAATAAACCAGGTTTCTTTTTCGGTCATAACGCCTCTGGAAGTTCCGGAAGGACGTTTAAACTCCAGCATGTATTTTTGGTAAGTTGCTTTCAAAATATCGTTTTTTTTATGCCACAGATTGCCCAGATTAAAATGATTTTTAAAACATTAAATGTTTTTGTTTTGTTTAAAATAATTATGTTTTTTAGTTTTCTTAATCTGTGTGATCAGTGGCAACACTTTTTATTAATTGTATAATTTCAAAACTCTTTCAAAGTCTTTTGATGGTAATCCTGCTTTTTCGAAAACTATAAAATCCTGTTTTGTTTTTTCTTTCCAGCTTAAACTCTCTGTAACGTTTTGAGTCTGGTATTTTTTATAAATGGCTTTTGCTTCGCTGTAATCATCGCTTACCAGATAAACGTGGGCCAGATTTAATTTCACCAATAATTCTGTATCGTCTAATTTTTCACCTTCTTTCAGGAATTTAATCGCTTTTGCATATTGTTTGGTCAAAATATAGCAATAACCAATAGAACCATAATCAATTGCGGTTGCTTTTCCGTCATTGATGATGGTATTTAGTTTTTGAATCGCTTCGTTGTATTTTTGCAGTTTTATTAGAGTTGAAGCCTGAGTTCTTAAATCGCTATAAACGTTTTTAGAAATATCGGCATCTTTATAACAGCTGTTTCCGAAGTCTTTATATACTTTGTTTTTCTCGATTGGCAATAATTTCTGAAACTCGGTATAGCGATATTGTTTCATTATTTTTTCGAGAATACAAACGCAAAAATCATCCGAATTGGCCATTTTTTGAGCCATTGTCGAAGTTTTACAAAGGCTGATAATTTCGTTTTTGTTGTCCTGATTCCAACCACGATTTAGTTTTGAATCGACCCATGGCACAACTTCAAGTACTATTTTTTGATTTAAAAGCCAGTTTTTACTATGAAAACCAAACCAGAGTGTACTTATATTTTGCCCCAAACATGAAGATTTATCAAGTGATAATCGTTTAGCATCTTTGCTTAAAGGTTCTTCCTGAGCGTAACAGGCTTTATCTGTTTTACCATTGGAAATGTATTTTTTTGCATTTTCGTTTGAAGTAAAAAGTGCGTAAGAACAAGTATCGTCACCAGAAATTTTAGACATTAAAAAAACGGCTCCGGCAGAACCCTGAGAAATTCCGGTTGGATCGGGAATAGATTTTAAAACGGAAACTAAACTATTCGTCATTTCCTGATTTTCATCTAATAGTGTGATTCTATAAACGATTTCTGTTGTTCCAACAGGTAAATCTTCTGTTTTTAGCACAATTCGGTCTCGTGCTGAAACTATGATTTCTTTTGTTGTAGCGCGTTCCTTGTCCCAATAGCCATCTTTTTGAGCGAATGTGTTATAGGAAACTGCAATTAAAATGAATAAAATTATTTTTTTTACATTCATGTTACGATTTTTTAAAATCTTTTATTTAATTCGCCTTTAATATTTTTTCTGTAAATCTCACCCAGTCATATTCAGGGATACTTTTGTCAAGATAATAATCCGGCTGAATTCCTTTACCATCAATTTGCATGCCCGGAATTCTGAAACTTTTTGATAACGAATATCCTAACTTTAAATCTTTGCAAGGAGAATCGACAAAGTGCATATTTGAAATATCCAAAATACCTTCTGTCGTTGTACCAAAAAGTTTGACTTTTTTACTTTGTTTTGCTTGTAATAAAAACTCTTCGGTGGTACTTGCATTATTTTCGTTTATAATAATCCCAATATTTTTTGGATTGGTATAAACGATATTTAACTTACTTTCCTGAACTATCGCATCTTCTAAACTAACAAATTTACCTAAATTAGAATTTAATTTCTCTAATCCTTTTCTTGCCCATTCTTTCTCTTCAACAGACCAATCAGGATTTGCTATGAATTCCTCCATTCTTTTATTATTCTGAACTGTAGATAAGTATTCTGTACCAATGATTCTAATTGGATTTGTGTATAAATAGGGGATTATTTCCTGAAAACTGGCATCAGATCCGCCGCCGTTATTTCTTACATCAATTATTAAGTTTTCTTTTGACAGGATTAATTGTTTATTGGCGGCTAATATACTATCAATAACTTTTTTGTTAGAATAATCGAATGAAGGTATTCGCAGTAAAATGGTTTGACTTGAGATTTCTTTAAGAAATGGATTTTGAGTCGTTACTGATTCAACATAGTTCGTTATTTCGGGATTACTTTCCTGATATGCAGGAAATTTTCTTTGTAATGAGACAAAACCCATCTTTAGAAAATTATTTCCAATAAGTTTAACTTCATTAATTTTTTGACTAGAATAATCACCTAAAAAGAATACTGCGCTGTAGGTTTTGTCAGGGTTTTCTTTTATTTTGAATTTTACCTGATACTGCTTCCATTTACTTTTTTTTGCTTCTAAAATATAACCAATATATTCATTGTTTCTTTTTGCAACTCCAATAGTATATGGAGCCGAAACCCAAATACCTTCAAAGCCCGGTTGTGAAATATTTGATAGATTTTTTTTTAATTGATCTTCATTTATTTCCAGTTTTTCCCATTCTTTTTCAGGAGTTGTATTAGTTTCAGAAACTGATTTCTTTGCAAAATCCTGATTTACCGATAAAGATAAATGTCCGGGTCTAAAGAATAACATCCAGTCAAAAAGGACATCTCTGCAAGTATTTAGGTCTTTTATTTTTTTTGCTTTTTGGCTAAAAAGGACATTGTGATTTTGATATGCGGCTGGTCCTTTTTTATCAATTACAAATTGAAAACCTGCATCGTTTTCTTCAAAATTTTTCTTTAACCAGTTAAAATTATCCTGACAAGAGCATTTTTGGGCAAATGTGCTACATGAAATTATAAGGAAAAGAAAAACAGACAGTTTTTTAAAATTCATTTTTTTAAGTTTGATTGTTCGATAGGATTTGATGATGATGATTGTTATAGTATTTCCCGAATCCTCTTTTCGGCTTCTTCTTTTGTAATTCCTTTATAAAAATCTTTTACAAAAGGATGATCGAAATCATCATGAGGAAAAATTTCGGGTCGATTATTCCCGGTTTTAGTAACTACTGTTGTTGGAATGCTATTTGAAAATTCATATTGTGGAATATAATTGGAAAGCCATCCAAAATAGTGTGTTTCATGATTTTCGTTATCGAAGTTTTCGAGATAGTCATTAAAACTTGTTTCGCTTAATGAAACCCAGAAACCGTATTCGAGATCTTCGCAATGGTTGTTTACTTTTTGAATCAAAACGACTCTTGCAAACCGGTCTATATGATCATCTGAATGTTTAATTACGCAAAAATCTTCATCGATAACAGCCATTTCTTCTTTTTCCTGAGGTGAAAGATTGTGGTAACTATTTGGTGCATTGTAGGTTATTGCCGGCCAGCTTTCGTGTTCTTTGCCGCAACAATCGCAAATAAATGTAATGGTGTCGTTCATATAAATTTCTTATGAATACTAAAACCCTGGCCCCGATAGAGGCGGTATCCTTTTTTGAGAAGATGAAAAATCTTCTCAAAAAAGATATAGCCGAAAGAGGGAAATAGCTTCTTAATAAATTCCAATATTTTAAATTTCAAATTCCAAATCTGATCTTGAAAATTTAAGATTTGATAAATTCTAAAAAAACTACAAACCAGTTTCCTATAAATTATAATTCGATTGATTCTCCGATTTCAAGAAGCATTAAGTCTTTTCCTTTATCGAAAAATTTACGAATTGATTCTTCGTGATTGATTTCGATATAACCAAAAGTATCAAAATGGTAACCAAGGATTTTATCGCATTCGATGAAATCTGAAGCAATAATGGCGTCTTCAACATCCATCGTAAAATTGTTTCCGATGGGAAGAATGGCTAAATCTAATTTTGTACGTAACGGAATCAGTTTCATGTCGTATGTAAGCGCTGTGTCTCCGGCAATGTAAATGTTTTTGTGCTCGCTTTCGATCACGAAACCTCCGGGATTTCCGCCGTAACTTCCGTCAGGGAAAGAACTTGAGTGTATTGCGTTTACGTATCTTACTTTTCCGAAATCGAATTGCCAGCTTCCGCCGTGATTCATTGGGTGCGCTTTAAACTCTCTTTGAGCGTAATAACTTGTAATTTCTGCATTTGAAACGATCGTAGCATTGGTGCGCTTTGCAATAGCTTCGACGTCAAGAACATGATCGCCATGTGCGTGCGTTAGCAAGATGTAATCTGCTTGTAAGGTATTGATATCTATACCTGCGGCTTTTGGATTTCCGGTAATAAAAGGATCAACAATAATGTATTTTCCGCCAACTTGAATACCTAATGAAGCGTGTCCGTAATATGTGATTTTCATTTTGTTTAAATTTTAAAGTTGAACTTTGTTTTATCTTCCGCCTAAGAAAAGGTTCACAATAATGTCTGAAATCAAGGATATCATACATACTGTTAATAATATTGAAAGTAAAAATGTACTCAGTGCCAGTGTTTTTAATTCCGGATCTAAAAGCTTAGGGTTTTGGTTTTTATAAACCGTAATTAAATGTTTAGTTAAAGGTATGTAAGCCAATAAAAACAAATATTGATCGAAATTATAGTCGCTTAAAATCGCAAAAAGAACCACTGCAACCATAGCGGTAATGATAAGTGTAAAGTGATAAACTTTAGCTTTTGCCCCGCCCATTTGAACTACGATGGTGTTTTTTCCTGATTTTCGGTCAGATTCTTCATCACGCATGTTGTTTAGGTTTAGAACTCCTACACTTAATAAACCAATTGCGACTGCAGGAAGTATTAAAAGCGGATCGATTTCTTTAGAATACAAAAAGTTAACGCCTAAGGTACTTACCAAGCCAAAGAATATAAAAACAAAAACGTCTCCAAATCCTTTGTATCCATAAGCCGAATTACCTACAGTATAACGAATTGCAGAAATAATTGCAGCTACACCAAGCAATAAGAAAAAGATTGAATAAACGAAATTGGTTTCGCCAAAAGCAAAATAAATTAAGGTAATAGCAGATAATAAAGTCAATACAGAAGTTATTATGATTGCTTTTTTCATGGCCTCAGGTGTGATAATACCACTCTGAATAGCGCGTTTTGGGCCTACTCTGTCTTCATTATCAGTACCTTTTACACCGTCTCCGTAATCATTTGCAAAATTGGATAAAACCTGTAAACCTAATGTTGTTAAGAGTGCAAAACCAAAAATTTTCCAACTGAATACTTCTGTTGGGGTGTCGATCGTTGATGTTGGATTTGAAAGCGCATAGATACTTCCAACTATAATTCCGGAAACTGATAAAGGCAATGTGCGCAATCTTGCGGCTTCAATCCAATGTTTCATTTATTTTTAATTTTAGATTTTAGAATTTAGATTTTAGATTGTTGGATTCTTTTATTTTAAAAATCTAAAATCTGTAATCTAAATAAATATTATTTTTCTACTCTAGAGTTGAGATGTCAGTTTCAGATTTAAAAAATCTAAAATCTGCAATCTAAAATATTAAGGAAGCCATTTGTTTTCGCCAAAGTTTGGTTTTCTTTTTTCTAAGAATGCATTTCTTCCTTCTTTAGCTTCTTCGGTCATGTAAGCTAAACGAGTGGCTTCGCCGGCAAATACTTGTTGGCCAACCATTCCGTCGTCTGTAAGGTTCATGGCGAATTTTAGCATTTTGATAGAAGTTGGAGATTTTTGAAGAATTTCCTGAGCCCACTGGTAAGCGGTGTCTTCTAACTCATCGTGAGGAATTACGGCATTTACCATTCCCATATCCATCGCTTCCTGAGCGGAATAGTTTCTTCCTAAAAAGAAAATTTCACGTGCTTTTTTCTGACCTACCATTTTAGCCAGGTATGCTGATCCGTAACCACCATCAAAACTAGTTACATCGGCATCTGTTTGTTTAAAAATAGCGTGTTCTTTACTTGCCAATGTCATATCGCAAACTACGTGTAAACTGTGTCCGCCGCCAACTGCCCAGCCTGGAACAACTGCGATAACTACTTTTGGCATAAAACGAATTAAACGCTGTACTTCGAGAATATTCAAACGATGTTGACCATCTTCGCCTACGTATCCTTGGTGTCCACGGGCATTTTGATCTCCTCCGCTACAAAAAGAATATACGCCATCTTTGGTCGATGGTCCTTCTGCAGAAAGTAAAACCACTCCTATCGAAGTATCTTCTTGTGCGTCGTAAAAAGCCTGGTATAATTCTGAAGTTGTTTTAGGACGAAAAGCATTTCTAACATTCGGTCTGTTGAATGCAATTCTTGCAACTCCGTTACATTTTTTATAAGTTATATCTTCAAATTCTCTGGCAGTGATCCAATCCATTTCTATTTGTTTTATTTTTAATAATTATAGCGTAAAAATAAAGCATTTTTACATTTTTACCTACTCAATTTGCGTTAAGTCTGTACGAAAATTACTTTCAATGTTAACAATTGCTGCTCAGAGGCAAAAAATAACATTTTTTAACATTAGTTTCAAAAAATAATAAGTAATTTTACACCCTAGAAATCAATGAGATACATTTTATTTCATTGATTTGGGATTGATTTTCTTTCACTGATTTATTAACCTAAAAAATGATTTTTTTGAGAAAATTTAAAAAATTTGTCGCTCATTTTTTTACGGTTTTTAATAGTAAACCCTTAAATGATGAGCAAATGATTTACTCATTTATTGAAACTTCGAAAAGGAGATAGTAACACCTAAGGTTAAATGCTAGAATTGTTTAGTAATTAGTATAAAATTGATTACGAAAAGAGGAAAAAATGCTAACTGAAACTTTCTATACGTTATTTTATAAAACCAATGGATTAGCCGTGAAATTGACGTTTCGCTCTTAATATGAATGTATAAGTTATTTAAAGACATACCGTTTCAAGAAGTAATTTCTAAAATTTTTAAAGCTGTTATTTCTTGAAGGATTCAAATTATTTTATTTCTGTTTTTTTTTAATTACAATTTTTTTTAAAACTAGAATAAAAAGGGAAAGGCTACTTGTAATGAGTAGCCTTTCCTGTTTTAATAATTTAAAATTCAAAAAAACAAATTCCAAATTCCAACTCGACGTCGAGTGTTGTTGAGATTTAGGATTTTAAATTCCCAAGGTTGAAACCTAATAGTGTAAGGAACTTGTTCTTAAACTTTGACAAAGGTTTTTTACTTATAAACTTGTGAGACATTGCCTGTGGTTTCAACCACGGGGTGCAATATTATCAAGCCTCGTATTGTGTCCTCGTGGTTGAAATCACGGGCTATGGTGGGGATAAATTTCAATAAAAAATTCCAAATTCCAATAACTATGTTTCATATTGGAATTTGGAATTTAAAAATATTGGAATTTTAAAATTATTCTTTTACAAGATAAATCCCGTCTTCTTTAATTTCGATAAGTTTGTCTTTGTATAAAGCACCAATTGCTTTTTTGAAAGTCTTTTTACTCATTTTTAATACTGTTTTGATGTCTTCAGGGTGTGAAGCATCGTTTAGACGTAAAAAACCACGATTGGCTCTCAATTCATCTAATATTTTCTCTGCATTTGGCTCAATACTCTGATAACCTTGTACTTGCAGGGCAACATCTATTTTGTTATCAGGACGGATATTTTTGATAAATCCGGTCAGTCTGTCTCCGGTTCTAATCGCATCATCGTACACTTCATCTTTGTACAACAATCCTTTATGCTGCTCGTTGATGATCACGTTGATTCCTAGTTCAGTGATATGTGAAACGATTAAATCAACTTCTTCACCTTTTTCAACCGTTAGGTTTTCATTGCTTAAAAATTGGTTCAATTTACTTGAAGCTACCAAACGATTGGTTTTTTCATCCATATAAAGGTAAACTAAGTAACGTTTTCCTTTTTCCATCGGACGAGCTTGTTCTTTAAACGGAACCAGAATGTCTTTTTCCATTCCCCAATCCATAAAAGCACCTACCTGATTGGTGTAATTCACTCTTAAAAGTGAAAACTCATTCAGTAATATATAAGGTTCAAGTGTTGTGGCAACAGGGCGTTGTTCGTGGTCTAAATAAACAAATACGATAAGCTCCTCGCCTATTTCAAATTCGTTGGGAACGTATTTGTTGGGTAATAATATATCGTGAATTCCTTCGGGATCTTCTTGAGGATTTCCTAAAAATAAACCAACTTTGGTATCACGTAGTATAGTAAGGGTATTGTATTTTCCTATTTCAATCATATTCTTGAGATTCTAAGCTAAAAAGCAGCTGAGTTTTTAAAGTGCAAATGTACGAAGTTTGAAAATGGTACAACGAAAAATGTTTTAGATAAAAATCCGGTAAAAACATCTTTTTAGAGTTTCTCTTTTTTTTAATTAAATTTGAGGATCTAAATTAATCCCAAATCAATGAAAAAGACTCTTTTTTATTCTGTTTTTACTTTTCTGTTTTTTACTCAAATTACCTTTTCCCAAGTGGCTGAAGATACGGAAATAAAAAAAATGATCACCGAAATTAAAGCCGAAAACCTTGAAGCTACTGTTCGTAAATTAGTTTCTTTCGGGACACGACACACCTTAAGCGATACTAAAAGTAAGACGAAAGGAATTGGTGCCGCACAGCAATGGGTAAAATCTGAATTTGATAAATATGCCTTGGAATCTAACGGAAGATTAACTTCTGTGATTGATTATTTCACGGTTAAAGCAGACGGAAAACGTATCAACAAAGACAGTCAGCTTGGCAATGTGATGGCGACTTTAAAAGGAACTGACCCCAATGATAATCGTGTGCTTATTATAAGCGGACATCTTGATTCGAGAGTTTCTGATGTTATGAATATAAAATCTGATGCTCCGGGCGCAAATGATGATGCTTCGGGAGTTGCAGCTGTAATGGAGCTAGCTAAAGTAATGAGTAAAAGATCTTTTCCTGCAACTATTATTTTTGTGGCTGTAGTGGGCGAAGAACAAGGACTTGTTGGTGCCCGTCATCTTGCTGAAACGGCAAAAGAATCTAACTGGAATATCATGGCAATGCTAAATAATGATATGATTGGCAATAGTTTATCGAGCGGAACTAAGTTAAGAGACAATACACAAATCAGGGTTTTTAGTGAGACTATTCCGTTTCTTGAAACCGAAGAAGAAGCTAAAATGCGAAAAGCTACAAGCCGCGACAATGACAGTCCGTCAAGATTGCTGGCACGTTACATAAAAACGGTTACAGAGCAATACGTAGATCAATTGACGGTGAAACTGGTCTATAGAAACGATCGTTTTTTACGTGGCGGAGATCATACTCCCTTTAGCCAAAATGGATTTACAGCAGTTCGCTTTTGCGAAATGAATGAGAATTTTGATCATCAACATCAGGATTTAAGAACTGAAAATGGTATTAAATATGGTGATTTGGTTGAATTTATGGATTTTGATTATTTAAGAAAAAACACTTGTTCTAATTTAGCTACTCTGGCCAATTTAGCTTGGTCGCCAAAAGCACCAACCAATGCAGGCATCGAAGTTAAAAATCTTTCTAATTCATCTACTTTTTCATGGAATGCTCCGGAAGGGAAAACACCATACGGTTATCAAATTTTAATGAGAGAAACATCATCTTCTCATTGGGAAAAAACTTTTTTTGTAAAAGATACAAAAGCTGAAATCCCTTATTCTAAAGACAATTATTTTTTTGCCGTACAAGCTGTAGATGAATTAGGACATGCCAGTTTACCTGTTTTTCCGGTTCCAATTCGTTAAAATATATAATATAAAAAGCGCTAATTTGGTATTTCTTAGATGACAATTAAAAACAAGTAGGTTTTTTCCTTCTTGTTTAGTTTCTTTGTGTAAATTTTTAATGTTATGGGAATATGTCTTAGGATAAAGGGGGTAGTGAATATTGAGTATGAAATAGGAACAGCTGATTTTTTTCACTGTTTTTTTTCTACTATTTGCTACCATTTAGAAAATAAAAAATGGGGTAGCAAATATCCTGTTACAATGAATAATTTATATGAAGGTAAATTCAAGTGCCAGTATATCAGTATTGCAATAAATGAATTAAATAGTATAAAAGGATGAATTTTAAAAAAATTCACCACGAGATATCATTTGGGATATTAGTAATTTAAGTCTTACTCCTCCATGGGGAAACAATATCTCTTCAGAAATCATAAATCTATCTAATTATTTTGTCACTAGTGACGGTAGAGATTTGTTTAAAGTTTTGCATTTGGCACTCCAGGATTCAAAAGTGAGATTTATTTGTAAACACTTTCTTTTTTAAAATGCAATGTCAATAAATAAATAATACGCAACTGCTCTGTATTTGTGTTTATTCAGCTATGGCTTTGTCTAAGGCCGCGCTATCAGCTAATCCTAATTTTTTATCAGGAAATTATTTTTTACAGTGTCCAACTCAGATTGTTGAGTTCCGGCAACCGCAGAGGCATCTGCATTATAAATAGAAGGTCCGCAACCAATAGTTACTTTAGTAAGCAAATCCATATTAGGCGTTACTCCACATTTTTTCTTTTAGATCTTCTGCATACTTTTTAATTAATTCTTCTCTTGCGCTCATAATAAAAATTTAAAATTGATTAGATTTACAAAAATTAAAGATTTACCTTACATTTAATAGTGTTTTAACTTTATTTTATTTACAATGCTAAACCAGCTCTTTAAAGTATTGTTTTAAAATAACATTATTCTCTAATGTTGGCGTAAATACTTCCAGAATTCCGGCAGCATTATTATTACTGTAAAGGTTTTTTATTCCCTCTTGAAGAGATGCTACATCGTTGGCAGTAAAATAATTAAGCTTATACATCTTTGCTAAATGTTCTGCGGTAAGATTATGCGAAGTTTCGAAATAAGTATTAAAAACAGGCTTTTCTTCATGTCCTGGTAGAATTCGAAATATTCCTCCTCCTCCATTATTAATTAAAATAATCTTGAAGTTTTTAGGGATATAAGAATTCCATAAAGCGTTGCTGTCGTATAAAAAACCAATGTCTCCGGTAATAAATACGGTTTGCTTATCGCTTCTTCCTACCGCCGCTCCTATTGCTGTTGATGTGCTTCCGTCAATACCGCTTGTTCCCCGGTTGCAATAAACTTCGATCGAAGGATCAATTTCGATTAACTGTGCATAACGAATCGCTGAACTATTGCTTATTTGCAGCTGAGTGTTTTTAGGAAGTGATTCTATTACTTTTTCGAATACTTTAAAATCAGAGAATGTGATTTTACGCAAATATTCTTGTTTTCTGATTTTTCTTAAATCGTAAATTTTATCAATTTTTGAGAAATATTTACTCGAAACAAATGCTGTTTTTGGAAGCAGTTCTTTGAAAAAATCTTCTGGTTCCATTACAAAATGTTTGCTTAAAGCATTAAACGTATCATAAGCACGTAAAGTATCTATATGCCAGTGATGTGCAGGTTTATATTTTCGTAAAAAAGCTTTAATACGTTTTGAAACAATCATACCGCCAAAGGTGATTAAAACTTCCGGTTCTAATTCTTTAAAATCAGAATCGTCAAAAGGTGTAATTAAGCTGTCTATGCTATTTATAAAACTTGGTTCATGCAAATTTGATGTTGTCTCGGTAAGCACTACAATTGAAGGATCTTTGGCGAAATTTTCGAGAATTTCTTTACTAACAGAATTGGCTTCGTTTATTCCTCCAATAAGAATTAATTTTCTTTTTGAAGTATTCCAGACAGAAACTATATCATCAATATTTTCGATAATTTTTGTTCCGAGAATCTCCTCTGAATGGGTAATCTTTGGTTCAACAGAAAGTTCTGAAACCGTTTCGTATAAAGGTTCTTCGAATGGTGCATTGATATGAACCGGTCCTTTTTGAAGAATGGCTGCTTCGATTGCTTTATTGATTTTTAAATCATTTTCTACAGAAGCTTCTTCTGTTAAATTGGCATTGAAAACGGAGTGATTCTGAAAAACATTTTCCTGACGAATGGTTTGGCCATCGCCAATATCAATCTTGCTTTGCGGGCGATCTGCAGAGATCACGATTAACGGAATCTGGCTGTAAAATGCTTCGGCCACAGCCGGATAATAATTCAATAAAGCCGATCCTGAAGTACAAACAATTGCAATTGGCTGTTTGGTTTGCTGTGCGATTCCTAATGCGAAAAAAGCAGCGCAGCGTTCATCAGCAATGCTGTAACAATTAAAATTAGGATTTTGTGCAAACCCTATCGTTAAAGGTGCGTTTCTTGATCCCGGAGAAATTATAATATTGGTGATTCCTTTTGCTAAACAAATTTCGATAATGCTTTGAGCAAGCGCTATTTTGGGGTAAATCATTATTATGTGTATTATTTTGTAAAAAGAATCTAAAAGTCTAAGATTTCTTTTTGATAACACAAAGTTACAAACTTCGCATTGGATTTAACTTATAAATAGGAAGATATTAAGGGCTGTTTTTAGAAAAAGGAGATATATTTGTAAATCAGATTTTTTAATAAAAATAAACTTTCTATGCGTTTCTTCTCTATTTTATTTCTTTGCGTATCCCTACAAGTCCTACATTCTCAAAATCAGTTTGTTCCGGATGACACACCGTATAAAACAGTCTTAGAAAATGCCAAAACACAGGGTAAACCTCTTTTTGTAATGCTTTACGCTGATTGGTGCCCACATTGTAATCAAATGAAAAAAGAAGTTTTTAGTGATCCTGCGGTTATGGATTTTTTAAAGAAAAACTATGTGTGCGTTTGGAAAAATGTCGAAAAAGAAGAAGGTATTGCTCTAAAAGATAAGTACAACACCAAATCACTGCCTACTTTCTTATTTATAGATCCTGCCAATGAAACGCTTTTGTATGCTTTGAAAGGAGAATCGAAAAAGGCAGATTTTATGACCGAAGCCAATTATGCTTTGAATCCCAGAATGCAATTGCCTTATTTAGAAAAGCAATTTCTTGATGACCCGAGCAATTCTACTAAGTTTTTTGCCTATTTGAATACACTGAAAAAAGGAAAAGACAGAACCGATTTATCGATCCCCACACATATTTATCTCAATACACAATCTGATGCGCAATTGGTTAGTGAATTAAATTGGCGTGTTATTGCGAATGGTGTAACGGATATTAAATCAAGAGAATTTCAGTATGTTTTAAATCATCAGAAAGATTTTGCTACTGTGGCTTCTCAAAACCGTGTTGATCGCAAAATAGAAAGTATCGTAAATGAATTGCTGCGTCCGTATGTTGATGGCCTGGACACTATAAACTATTATAAACAAAGAGAAATTGCAAAATCGATCCGATTACAAAAAACGGATTCTATTGTGTTTAAATTCGATTTGACTCTGGCAGAAAGAACTGAAAAATGGCAGCAATACAAAAAAGTGACGCTTGACGATACTCAGAAAATAGTTTGGAATGATGCGAGTTTCCTTAAAGAGATTGGTCAGACGTATTTAAAGCATATTTCTGATACCGAGAGTTTGAAAAAATCCATTACCTGGGTAAAACGTTCTCTGGAATTAAACGATTCATATGATGGAAATTTCCTTATCGCCCGACTTTACAACAAAATAAAAGACAAAAAAATGGCTATGAAATACGCTAAAGATGCCAAGGAAATTGGTGCCGAAATGGGTTGGGGCACTAAGGAAGTAGATGATTTATTAGTGGAACTCAGCAAAAAGTAGACGTTAAATTCCAAAAATAATAAAATTCCAAATTCCAGTCTAAAATGCTTTGGGGAAAGTCCTGAATAATTTGGACGAATTAAAACTTAAAACAAACAACAATTAAAATAAACACGAATTTGCGAATTGATATTTATAATTAAGAATAAATTAATTCTTGAATTCGGGGCAAAAAAACTACCAATAAAAAACCATGGACGTAATACTTAGACCAGCCACAACCAACGATTTAGAAAAAATTCTTGAGATTGTAAACCATTCTATTTTGCATACTACTGCAAATTATAATTATGAAATTCAAACTATAGATATTCAGACAAAATGGTTTGAAGATAAAACAGCTAAAAACCTACCTATTGTCGTTGCTGAATTAGCGGGCGAAGTTGTCGGTTTTGGAAGTTACGGGCAATTCCGTGAGAAAATCGGATATCAATATACAGTAGAACACTCCGTTTATGTAGTTGATAATATTATAGGTAAAGGGATTGGATCTAAATTATTACTTGAATTGATTCGTGTGGCCAAAGAACAAGGTTATCACGTAATGATTGGTGCAATCGATGCTGATAATGCGGGAAGTATTGCCTTTCATGAAAGATTTGGTTTTGTAGCAACGGGAACGATTCGTGAAGTAGGTTATAAATTTGATCATTGGCTTGATTTGGTTTTTATGCAGCTTATATTGAAGTAGGTAAAAATGACCCACAGATGAAACGGATTCGCTAGCGCGAAAACGCTGATTGACGCGGATTTTTTCTGTTTTTTGATAATGGTTTACTGGAATGCTTTTTTTTACCTCAAAGCACGCTAAGAATTACGCAAAGTTCGCTATGAAAAACATTGTCATTCTTTGAGTTCGCAAAGCTGGACGTTAATATTTTTTGTCGTTTCGAACTTAATAATTTAATTTATAAGGAACTAATTTTAATCTACAACTATTGAATACAGACTATCAAATACAAAAAGGCTATCTTAAAGTTAGTGAAATTCATGAGATTTATTATGAAGTTTGCGGTGTTGATGATGGCGAAACTTATTTGTTTGTTCATGGTGGTCCCGGCGCGGGATTTTCTGAGCAGGATAAACGCTTTTTTGATTTTAAAAAACATAGGGTTGTCTTTTTTGATCAAAGAGGAGCGTCTAAAAGCAAACCTTTTGGGAGCATAGAAGAAAATACAACCCAGAATTTGGTCGACGATATTAAAACCCTTCTCTCCTATCTCAAAATCAAAAAGGTAAATATTTTTGGTGGTTCCTGGGGCACAACTTTAAGTCTTGTATTTGCGATACAAAATCCCGAAAAAGTAAAAAGTCTTTTGTTAAGAGGTGTATTTCTTGGGGATAAACGGTCTATAGATCATTACGTAAATGGTGGCGTACAGAATGAATTCCCTAAGGAATGGGATCGTTTTAAAGCGAATGTTCCTTTAGATTCAAACCTTACGATTCCGGCTTATTATCTGGGTCAAATGTTGAATGGAACTCCTCAAAACAAAAAGTTCTTTTGCTATGAATGGGTGCTTTATGAAATCTCTATATTTAAGAAAGGAATTGCCGAAAATGAAATCGATGCTATTATAAATGAATTTCCGTTTGAGTCTTTAGCAATTATGGAGGCGCATTATTTAAGTAATAATTGTTTTATAGAGGAGAATTATATTTTAGATCATATAAAAATTTTGGATGATATTCCGGCGACTATTATTCACGGAAAGTACGATGCCATTTGTCCTGTTGAATATGCCGAAAAACTACACCATAAACTTAAAAGGTCTACTTTATATATTGAAAATTGCGGGCATTCTGATTCAGAACCCGGAATTGAGCAGACAATTATTGAGGTGTTGAATCAATAGGTTATTTTTATAAGTAAAATTACTTTTTTTACCACAGAGGGCACGAAGTTTTGCACAGAGTTGGGAAAGGGGTTTTACTATGTAAAAAAATTAGATCTCAGAGGGTCAATCACGATTTTTATAATAAAAATAAATAAAATCCGCGTCAATGGGCGTTTTCGCTTTAGCAAATCCGTTTCATCAGCGTACAAAAGTTAGCATAAATTAAAACAAAAAAAATCCACAAACTTGAATATTCAAATTTGTGGATTTTTTGGTAAAGATAGTTATGATTAACTTTTTATCCAGTTGATTACTTCAGGATCTGTCGGTAATGTTCTTGGTTTAATAACTTTTACCAATTCGCCTTTTTCGTTGATTAGGTATTTCTGAAAATTCCATTCAACTTCTGAATCCTGTAAACCGTTTTTAGATTTTTGAGTCAGGAATTTGTACACTTCGCACATATCGTCTCCTTTTACAGAAACTTTGTCCATCATTGGGAAAGTTACTCCATAATTTTGTTGGCAAAACGTTTCGATTTCTTTGTTTGTACCAGGTTCCTGCGAAGCAAAATTATTAGCCGGGAAACCTACAATTACAAAACCTTTGTCTTTGTATTCTTTGTAGATGGCTTCAAGATCTTTGTACTGAGGTGTTAATCCGCATTTTGAAGCGGTATTTACAATCATTACTTTTTTTCCTTTAAGGGATGCAAAATCAAAAGTATCTCCTGATAAATCCTGTACTTTAAATTGGTAAATGTTTTCTTTTGCCATGGCTTTATCTGTTTTAGATATTTTGTTTTTACTTGTCTGAGCCTGAACTTGTGAACTCAACAATAAGATTAAGCTACAAGCTATAAATGCTATTTTTTTCATCGATTAATTTTTTTATAAAATTAGTTAAAAACTGTTTTCGGATAATGTTTTGCCTGCTTTATTTTTATTAAACATAAGTTAAATAAAAAATTGAAGCCTAGCGTTAATCAGACGCTAGGCTTCCCCCCATACAAACAAATCAAACCATGAATTTAATTGTAATCTATTATTCTGTTAGTTAAAATTATAGTTGATGCTTCGGTTATAGTGAAAATTATATTTAGAATCATATAACCTTATTTTTAAATATTATCTTATTTCTGGCGTTTATATCTTAATTTATCGTTTATGAATGTAAATTGGCATTTAGTTTTCTATTCTAATTTTCGATTTGGAAGTCCGAAGACATCAACTATGCAATGCTATATTTAAATCTGAATCAGATTTTGTTTTTCTCTTAAATTTTTATTTGACAATTCACTTCTGAACTTTTACAGTTCTTTTTAAAATCACTTTTACTTAAACTGGTCAATGCCAAAACCGTTGTTAAACCCACAATTAAAATTTTTAAATTGTATATCTTCGTCATGACATTTTTTATTATTGAGATTTACTTTACACTTAAATGTTTAACAATTGTTAAATTTCAATTTATCATCTCCTGCAAAAACAGCTTTTATATTCTTCTTTTGAAGCTCTTTTCTTTCTTCTGCTATTTTCAGCATTATTGTTTGATGTTATAATAGCATTTACGTAATTGGTTTGCTTTTGGTTTTAAAAAAATGAAAAAAAAGTGATATTTTTTTTCAAACCCTTATTTTACTAGGTTTCGGACTGTTAAAAAAAAATAAAATTTCACAAAAAAATAAATTATCTTTATCTCAATCTATAAAAATGTATACTAAAATTTTGTTTAAGCTTAAAAACCTAAATCTATGAGTCAAGATGAATTGCTTGTTTTAATTTACAAAAAAGACGAAAGAGCTTTTACCCATTTGTACGATATGTATTCGAAAAGTTTGTTTTCGGTCATCAACGTTCTGATTAAAAATCGTGAGGAAGCCGAAGATGTTTTGCAGGAAGTTTTTGTCAAAATCTGGAAAAATATTGATACTTATAATGAGAGTAAAGGCCGATTTTACACCTGGATCCTTAATATTGCAAGGAATACATCGATTGACAAATTGAGATCTAAAAATTTTAATAACAGCCAAAAAAACCTTTCTTCAGATAATTTCGTAAATCTGTTAGACGACAGTAATAAACTAATGAACAGAATTGATACAATTGGAATTCAGGAATTTGTAAAAAAACTAAAACCAAAATGTATTGAAATCATTGATTTATTATTTTTTAAAGGATATACCCAACAAGAAGCTTCAGAAGAATTGGCATTGCCACTGGGAACTATCAAAACGCAAAACAGAAATTGTATTAACGACCTACGTAATTATTTAAAAATATAATGGAAGCACAAGAATATATAGACTCAGGAATTCTCGAATTGTATGTTTACGGTTTATTGACCGAAACTGAAAATCTGGAAATAGCCGAAATGGCAAAGAAGAATCCCGAAATGGATCAGGAAATTATTGCAATAGAAAAAGCTATTGTGGCTTTATCATCAAGTTTTTCTCCTTTTCATTCGGTAGCTAATTTTGAAAAGATAAAGGCCCGTTTAGAACTGAAACATGGCAAAGTAGTCGATATGAAACCGGCATCGACCTGGTCTCAATATGTGGGCTGGGCTGCAGCGGTACTATTACTACTAGGTCTTGGATATCAAACTCTGGAACTGACCAAAACAAAAGAAGCTATTTCTACTGTTGGAACTGAAAAAGAAAAAATACAAAGAGAATATGCTTTCTTAGATCAGCAAAATAAAGAAACAGAGAAAAACTTAACTATCGTAAGGGATATTAAAAATACTGGTGTAACACTTGGCGGACAAGCGGTTTCTCCTAATTCATTTGCAAAAGTTTACTGGAATAAGCAAACAAAAACCACTTATATTGATGCTGCCGGTTTACCAACTCCTCCAAAAGGAATGGTATATCAGGTTTGGTCTTTAAAATTGAGCCCGGTACTTACACCAACAAGTATTGGTTTACTGGATAATTTTGAAGGAAACAGTCAAAAAATCTTTGCTGTAAGCCAGACAGATTCTGCAGAAGCATTTGGAATTACACTTGAGCCTGCCGGCGGAAGTTTAACGCCTACAATGACACAATTGTATACTTTAGGAAAAGTTTAAAAATAAAGTTAGCATAAAACTCAGAACGCATATTAATTTATTTTAATGTGCGTTTTTTTTATTATTTTTAATTCGAATAACTCTCTATTAACCAAGTCACTAAAACCATGAACGGAACTTTACTTTTACGAATTGCAGTTGCTATTATTCTCCTCACCCATTCTGTTTTTGGTATCTTCGACAACGGAATTAATGATTTTGGAAATTTGTATTTAAACCAAATCGGGTTTGCTCCTTTTGGAGTTTTTATCGCCTGGTCTATCAAATTGTCGCATATCATAGCTGCTGTTCTTTTGGTTTTAAATAAGTATATCAAACTTGCGGGCTATGTAACGATTTTTGTGCTCATCATGGGAATTATTCTCGTTCATTTTCAGGAGGGTTGGTTTGTTGTTGGCGGCGGCCGAAATGGTGTCGAGTATAACTTTTTACTCATTATAGTTTTATTGGTCATTATGTATCCTGATGGATGCAAGAAAGTATAAATTGAATTGATTATTAATTATAAACATAACCTATGATGCCTGCTGATAATCGCTATAGTTCTTTCAATCAAGTTATCTTACTGTTTTTTCTTCTTATCTCAACATTTGCTTTTGCACAGGAACCGCACAGTTATATAAATGATTATGATTATTTAAATAAAAATACCAAAGGAGTAAAAAAAATAACGGTCAAAGAAAATGATACAATTCAGGAGCAGCATTATTTTAATAACAAGGGACTTATTTATTTTTTCTTAAAAAACAGACTAAATCACGTCGGCTACTTTAAGTACGACAAAAAAAACAGACTTATTAAAAAAATAAATGCATACGCTATTCAGGGCTTTAGTTGCAAAGAAATAAAATATTCAGATAAATCAACACAACTTTTTTCGTATTTAACTGAAGACGAAAAAGAACGTCAATTAGAAAATGATAAATATCTGGAAAATAAATCAAAAGGAATAGAATATACAATTGTTGGCCAAGATACTATTAGCATTGATGATGCCTATTCGGTAGTGACATCCGACGAGGAATACTATAAATACAAAAACGAAATTGAAGGAATTAAAGATACAACTGCATTGCTTAATGCTCAAAGTTTAAAAAAATTAATTGACCAACCAAAATATCTGGATTTTTCGATTGAATACGATAGTAAGCTTCGTCCTTTAAATGAAAATTTTTTTGACTCCAGAAATAATGTTACTTCAGTACATACTTTTTCCTACTTACCTGGTAAAATAATAAATAAGTACAAAACTGACATGATTGGAATGGGAGAAATAATTAAAACGTTTGATGAACACAAAAATGTTATTAGCGAAAAAGAAGGAAGTAAAAATTTAAAGTATAAATATAAAGACCAGCATTGTATTGAAAAAAGTGAATTTAAAAATGATACACTTTTGAATACAATAACATACAATTACGACAACAATCTTTTATCAGAACGGATATATCGAAATTTAGAAGATGGAAATGTCTATTTTTTTAATTATAAATATAATAGCAAAAATTTAATCACTGAAATAATATTTCGTTCTCAACAGTTTCAACGTGTTTATAAATACGAATATGAATATTATAAATAAAGATTAAAATACGAAATACAATGGAAATAACCTGTAAAAACTGTCAGCAACATTATGCCGGAAATTACTGCAATAATTGCGGCCAGCCAGCGGATACTCATAAAATAAACGCACATTATTTATGGCATGATATTCAGCACAGTTTATTGCATTTTGATGCAGGGATTCCTTATTCTATAAAACAACTTTTTACAAGGCCCGGACATTCTATTAGGGAATTTATCGAAGGAAAACGCGTCAGACATTTCAAACCCTTGTCTTTGGTGACGGTTTTGGCTGCATTTTATGGTTTTTTATACCATTATTATCGCCTTAATTTATTTAAGGTTAATGAAGCTGATTTAAATCTAAATGATTTTAATGAATGGAATGCTACGCACTTTGCCTGGACAACCATTGCTACTATACCTTTGTATACTATTGGAACCTATGTTGTTTTTAGAAAACAGGGCTATAATTTTTTTGAACTTTTTGTCCTCAATACATTCAAAGCTTCACAAAGGTTATTTGCTCAAATTTTAATATTTCCATTATTACTGTATTTTAACGGAACGCCTCATATGCAAGAGATTTTAAATTTAATGTATATAATAGGTGTCCTATTAATTTTCTGGACCAATATCCAGTTCTTTAATAAAATATCAAAAACAAAAGCATTCGTGCTGTCTATAGTAAGTCATGTTGTTTTTCTAGTTTGTTTTTTAATAGTAATGACTATTGTGCTTGTGATGACGGGAAGACTTTCATTATAAATCCTCTAAAAAGAAAATAATAAACTATTTTCTTTTTTTATAAATATCTATATCGTAATATTGCAATATAAAAATATAACAATGGGAGCTACAAAAACAGATCATTTTACAGATGAGCAAAACGAATTGGCTATTTTAACAAAAGCTTTAGGTCATCCTGCCCGAATAGCTATTATTCAATATTTAATGAAGGTCAATACATGCATATGCGGTGATATAGTAAACGAATTACCTCTTTCTCAGCCAACGGTTTCTCAGCATTTAAAAGAATTAAAAAATGCCGGATTGATAAAAGGAAATATCGAAGGAAATGCGATTTGCTATTGTATTAACGAAGCGGGTTTTGAGAAAATAAAAATCTTCTACAATCAGATAAATATGCATTTAGAAAAAAGAAAAAACGAATGTTGTTAAATTATTAAAACAAATTATTATGAAACTTTCAGAAATTAAAAAAATACTTACTGCTGTTGAAGCCGTTAACTTTCAATTGCCTGACGGAAAATTTGTTCCGGAATATTTTCACGTAACCGAAGTAGGTTTGATTACCAAAAACTTTATTGACTGTGGCGGAGTTGTTCGTAAAGAAACTGTCGTGAATTTTCAGCTTTGGGATGCCAACGATTATCAACATCGTTTAAAACCTCAAAAATTAATTCATATCATAGAACTTTCAGAGAAAGTTTTGGGAATAGAAGATTTTGAAATCGAAGTAGAATATCAAAATACTACTATTGGTAAATATGATTTAGATTTTAATGGAAAAGATTTTTTACTGTTAAATAAAACTACTGCTTGTTTAGCTCAGGATCAATGTGGGATTCCGCCAGAAAAACCAAAACTTAAACTGACACAATTAGGTACAGATGAAGGTAATTCCTGTACTCCTGGTGGAAGCTGTTGTTAAATTTAAATGCCTACAAAATGTCAAATCACAATATATTATTCTCCGAAATTCAATCTTTAGTTCAGTCTTTTGATTTTGGAGTAATTTCTAAAGATCGTAAAGAAATCCTCCAGCCTCTTATTAATTTTATTCAGCTAAAGTCTGAACAACATCAGGAAATCAGATTGAATTTAATTTGCACGCATAATTCCAGACGAAGTCATTTATCTCAGGTTTGGGCGCAAACTGCTGCGCATTATTACGGAATTCAGAATGTGTTTTGTTATTCCGGAGGAACTGAAGCAACAGCTTTGTATCCTAAAGTTGCTGAAACATTAGCATTATCAGGTTTTAAAATCACGAAGTTATCAGAAGGTAACACTCCTGTTTATGCTATAAAATTCGCTGGAAATCAAGCTCCAATTATAGGTTTTTCTAAAACGTATGATGATGATTTTAATCCAGAAAATGAATTTGCAGCTATTATGACCTGTTCTCAGGCAGATGGCGGCTGTCCTTTTATTGCTGGGGCCGAGAAAAGAATTGCCGTAACTTATGATGATCCAAAAGCTTTTGATAATACGGATCAACAATCAGAGAAATATAATGAAAGAAGTTTGCAAATCGCGACTGAAATGTTTTATGTTTTCTCTCAAATAAAAAAATAAAATGTCTATAGATCATTGTCATCCCGTTGCGGGAAGAAAAAAGCTAAGTTTTCTGGATCGGTTTTTAACGCTTTGGATTTTTCTGGCTATGGCTGTTGGTATTGCTGTAGGATATTTTTTTCCGTCAAGCGGAAATTTCATCAATTCGTTTTCTAACGGGAGTACTAATATTCCGTTGGCTATTGGTTTGATTTTGATGATGTATCCTCCGCTGGCAAAAGTGAACTACAATAAAATTGGTGAAGTTTTTAAAAATACAAAAGTACTTGGCGCTTCTTTATTCTTAAATTGGATTGTTGGTCCTGTTTTGATGTTTGCCTTAGCACTTTTATTCTTAAAAGAGTATCCTGAATATATGATTGGATTGATCTTAATTGGGTTAGCGCGTTGTATTGCCATGGTGGTCGTTTGGAATGATCTTGCCGATGGAAACCGTGAGTATGCCGCCGGATTAATTGCTTTAAACAGTATATTTCAGGTTTTGCTTTATAGTGTTTATGCATATATTTTTATAACTGTTTTACCTCCTTATTTTGGATACACAGGTTTTAATGTCAATATTAACATGATTGAGATTGCTAAAAGTGTTGGTATTTATTTAGGGATTCCGTTTGCTTTGGGAATTGTAAGCCGATACGGTTTGATAAAACTCAAAGGCGAAGAATGGTTTCAGGATAAATATATTCCGTTTATCTCTCCTGTTACATTGATTGCTTTGCTGTTTACCATTGTTCTTATGTTTAGCTTAAAAGGGGAACTGATTGTCCAGATTCCGATGGATGTTGTTCGAATTGCAGTTCCATTGATGATTTATTTTGCCTTAATGTTTGTCTTAAGTTTTTTTACCGGAAAATATTTTGGTGCCGATTATTCTAAAAGTACTTCGATTGCTTTTACCGCTACAGGCAATAATTTTGAATTAGCAATTGCGGTTGCCATAGGTGTTTTTGGTATCAACAGCGGGCAGGCTTTTGCAGGCGTTATTGGTCCGCTGGTCGAAGTTCCTGCTTTGATTGCTTTGGTAAATGTAGCTTTTTGGTTTAGAAAGAGTTTTTTTTAAGTTGCTAAGATGCTAAGCTACTAAGTGGCTAAGTTTTAGAATCTGGTTCTTCTTATTTATTATTAGACAAGGTTTCAATCTTGGGTTTTATCGTTACAATTTATCGTTACAATTTATCGTTACAATTTATCTTTATATCATTGATTGTGTAGCATAGATTATCTACTATTTATTTTGTGTCATTGATTGCGTCCCAACGGTTGAAACCGTTGGCTATGTTTTATACTGAATTATATTTTAAATTTTATTTCATCTTTTTTCTGATATCTTTATTTTGATATAATTATATTGAAAACGAGTGCCCAAGCCCTGATAGAAGTGGAAATCCTTTTGTGTCGGTGTTCGGCACAAAAGATTGAAACGAATAGCAGGAAATAACTCCTAATTCTTCAAGTCATCTAGGTGTAACAGAAGGGAATTTCTAATTTATCTTTATAATAAAATATAAAAAAAGGTTCAACTATGACAGTTGAACCTTTTTTGCGAATTAATAAAAATACCTTAGTTATTATTTTTTCTTTTTATAATACTTGCGGTATTTTGGATATGTGAGAATTCCGAGAAGGGAAATTGTTCCTAATGAATACCAGATCCAGCTTAATGAATGTGCTTCTCCGCTTGCATAAGAGTGCAGTCCTACGAGGTGAAAGTTTACTCCGTAATAGGTAAACAAAATAGACACAAAGGCAAACATACTCATTAAATTAAAGAACCATTGCCCTCTTAATGAAGGAACAAAACGAGCGTGAATTACGAACGCATATATCATAATCGAGATTAGAGCCCAGGTTTCTTTTGGATCCCATCCCCAGTAACGTCCCCAGCTTTCGTTGGCCCATTGTCCTCCAAGGAAGTTACCAATCGTTAGCATGATTAGACCAATTGTTAAGGACATTTCGTTTATATAGGTAATTTCTTTGATGTTTAAATCCATTTTAGCCTTGTTCTTTTCGTTGGTAAAGAAGATTAAAATTAATCCAACAAGACCAAGAATCATCCCTAAAGCAAACGGACCATAACTTCCTACAATTACTGCTACGTGAATCATTAACCAATATGAGTTAAGAACCGGCTGCAGGTTTGCAATTTCAGGATCGATCCAGTTGGCGTCTGCAGCAAAAAAGATCATCGCTGTTACGAATGCTGCCGATGCAACGGTAAGTTTTGATTTACGATCAAAAGCCAGGCCGAAGAACATGGTTGCCCAGGCAACGTAAACAATTGCTTCGTAGGCGTTACTCCAAGGTGCGTGACCTGAAATGTACCAACGGGCGATTAATGCTACGGTATGAAATGCAAATATTACTCCTATTAATATATGAAAACCATTTACAGTAATACGAAGCCATTTTTTATCAAAGAAGGTACTGAAAAGCGTAAAGATCAACATGAAAATTCCGGCAAGTGAATACCAATAGAACATTTTTGGTAAAATGTTGTAGGTGTTGTAAGCAATTTCAAGATCGATTTTCTTATCACTTGGACGTACTTTACTTCCAAATTTCTTTTGGAAACCGTCAATACTTTCCACCAAATGATCGGCAGTATCAAAGTTTTTAGAAATTGATCCGTTGTTTAAAGCACTGAAATATAAAGGCAGAATTTGTTTCACATATGTAGAATCCATGCCTTTTAATCCTGCGTTCTGAATTTCTAAATAAGAAATCCATTTGTTGTTTGGATCATTCGGGATTGGGAAAATTCTCAGGATACTTCCGCTCAAAGCAGATTCCATCAAGTTAACTTTTTTATCTGTTTCTATAAAGTCTGTCTCAAAACTATTTGGATTTGCTGCTTTGTATGCTGCATCTAAATAAGGAGATAATTTATAATTTCCGTTTTCGTCAAAGAATTTTACAAACGGCGCTAGTTTTGCTTTTCTGTCTACACCAATGATTTTACGAATACTATCATCTTTGGTATTAAGATAAATAAGCGGAACTTGTATCCAAACCTGAGCGTACTGTGTCATTGACAAGAACACCTGATCAGAGTTCATTCCGTTGTAAGTATCCTTATGACTTACTTTTCTCAATAGTTCAGATGAGAAAGTATTGATAGGTTTCATTCTACCTCCGGCATCCTGAATAATCAAACGTCCGAATTTAGCGGCGTGTGCTACCGGAGCTTTGTAAATCGTTAGTAACGAATCTATTTGTTTCTGACTTGGTGCTGCAGTTACGTGATTGGCATGATCGTTAGGATCTGCTGGTGCATGATTATGATTGTGGTCGTGACCGTCACCAGGCGTATGAACGTGTGGTGCCTGAGAAAAACCAGCGAAACTTAGCATTAAAACCAGGATCGTAATTAGTTTTTTCTTTTTTACATTATCTAATTTACGTTTTAGATCAGCAAAACGAGAATGTTTGGTAAACATAATAGCCATTAGACCAAAGTATAACATAAAATATCCAAAGTAAGTAATAGAAGTTCCCCAGAAATCGTGGTTTACAGATAATACGGTTCCTTTTTCGTCCGGATCGAATGAAGATTGAAAAAATCTGTATCCTTTATGGTCTAAAACGTTGTTCATAAAAATTCTGGCATCAAATGTTTCTGTAGAATCCTGAACCGTTACTTTACTTTCGAAAGCAGAATAACTTTTTTCTGTTCCAGGATATTTTGTGGCGATAAAATCGTTTAATTTTATTTTGAATGGTAATACATACGCTTTACTTCCGTAGAATAAACTGTATTCGATTTTACCAATTTTTACGGTTTGAGGCTCCCCTATGCTACCTTTAGATCCTAAAAGACGAACTTCTTTTTCCTGTCCATCGGCTTTAACTTTTACCACCAAAGCATCATGATGAGATTTTGCTTTGAAATCATTATCCGACTCATAATCAACAAATCCTCTTATAGCTGGATCCGGAAAAACGATTCGGATGTCTCCAATACTATATAAAGAACGCATCATAAGAGGCTGAACATTATCTTTGGTTACAGCTCCTTTTAATTTATCTGCCATTCGCATAAACTCTCCTTCAAAAGGGGTTTGAATGGTATATTTTTCTCCTTGAGTATTGATATTGATCGCGCCTTCGGTAGGTTTGTTTAATGCAAATAATACATTATGAATGTTCTGAACTTCTCCTTCTTTTAGGAAATGTTCTTCACGTCCGCCTGCTCCTGCTTCTACCAATTTAAGGTATAAAGTTCCGTTTGCTGAAGGTTTTATCGTTTCTTTGGCTCCCATGATGTACTTAACGTAAGTCACTTCAAAAGGAGTTTCGTCGAATTTACCTGAAAGTGTAAAATCGTTATTGGTAACTGGCGAGAACAATAGTGCTTTGTCAAAAACTCTGCGTTTCATTTCGCCTTTGTATTCTCCGTCTGCAAAAACAGTTAAGAATGTTTTATCTGAATAGATTTGATTTTCGGCAGCGCCTTCACGAATTGGCATCATACCTTCGTAGCTGATATAACGTGTAATAAAAGCTCCTATAAGAATAAAAATAAAAGCAATATGAAGTATAAGTGTCGCCCATTTTTCCTTTTTATGCAATTGGTAACGTTTGATATTTCCGAAGAAATTGATCAAAAAGAAGACCATTATTGCTTCAAACCACCATGTATTATAAATTAGAATTCGGGCTGTGTCTGTATTGTATTTACTTTCGATAAAAGTACCAATACCCATTGCTAAAGCAAATGTTAAAAAAAGAACAGACATTAATCGTGTAGAAAACAAAAAAGAGAATATTTTTTTATCCATTTTTGAGGAATTACATTGTATAAAAGTGGCACAAAAGTACTTAAAAATGTTGAGTTCCAATATTTGAAGTTTGTTAATAAAAACCAAAAATAGGATACCATTTTAAATCAAATTCACAAAAATGTACGCTTAACTTTACAAAAACATAACAGTCCCATTTATTGTAAAAGAGACTATTAGTCCGCAACCTAAAAGGGTTAAAGTATTTTTCTAATAATAAAACTGTTTTCTATGGTTTTACAAATCTCAGTTTGATGAAATATACCTTTATAAGTCAACGTTTGCATATCATTAACAAAATAATGCGCTATTAAAATCATTTTAATCGGTGCAATCTGTGGCTAAACTCAGTTTTGGCTATTTTCTTTAAAAAAAATAATGCTAATTTTGCGCTATGACTCGAATAACAATAATTGGTTCAGGAAATGTTGCCCAACATTTGATAAAAGCTTTCACCAAAAGTGAACTTGTAGAAATTGTACAGGTATATTCAAGAAAAAAAGAAACCTTAAGTTCTCTCATTGAATTTGATAAAATTACAAGTGATTTTGAAGAATTACAGGAAAGTGATTTGTACATTATTGCCGTTTCAGACAAGGCTATTGCAGATGTTTCGAGACAACTGCCTTTTCACAACCGAATCGTTGTTCATACTTCCGGTGCTGCTTCTCTTGATGTTCTGGATGCAAAAAACAGAAAGGGTGTTTTCTACCCGCTTCAAACATTTTCTAAAAACAAAGAGATTGATTTTTCTATCATTCCGCTTTGTTTAGAAGCTGAAAATACTTTTGACTTTCGTGTTTTAGAAACCGTTGCCAAAAGTGTTTCGAATGCTGTTTTTGCTATTAATTCAGACCAAAGAAAAGCGTTGCACGTTGCGGCTGTTTTTGTAAATAATTTTACGAATCACTTATATCATATAGGACAGGAAATTTGTGAGGAACATCAGGTTCCTTTCGAAATTTTAAGACCATTGATACAGGAAACCGCCGAAAAGATCAATACTTTAAATCCTGTCGATGCGCAAACAGGGCCTGCAAAACGGAATGATTCGGTTACAATTGATGCGCATTTGGCGTACTTAACCAGTGAAAATCAAAAAAATATCTATAAACTTATAACACAATCTATTCAAGATGATAGACAAGCACTTTAAAGAAATAATGAACGACATCACTACTTTTGTTTTTGATGTTGATGGCGTACTTACAGACAGTTCGGTTTTTGTAACCAATGAAGGAGAAATACTCCGAACGATGAATATTCGTGACGGTTATGCTATGAAAGCAGCTGTAGAAAGTGGTTATAATGTTTGTATTATTTCTGGCGGAAGCAATGAAGGCGTTCGTGTTCGTTTGCATAATCTTGGAATTAAAGACATTCATTTAGGAGCTCCTGATAAAGTATCCACTTTTAAAGAATACACCGAAACCTATAATATTAAGCCTGAACAGGTATTATATATGGGTGATGATATTCCTGATTTTCATGTTATGAAATTAGTAGGTTTACCAACCTGTCCGCAGGATGCAAGTCCTGAAATCAAAAATATTTGCCGTTATGTGTCGCACGTAAAAGGCGGAAAAGGTGCTGTAAGAGATGTAATCGAACAAGTGATGAAAGTGCAGGGAAAATGGATGGAATATTTTAATGGGAAACATGATTAGTTTTCAGTCTCAGTCTCAGTAACAAATTGTTTCAGTATTCAGGTTTGGAATGACGTGAACTTGAAATGAAGAAAACCTTAGTCCCTCTGCCTCTTTGAACCTTTGTAACTTAAAAAAAAATGAAATTCCTCAAACTCATTCGATATAAGAACCTACTGATGCTTGCTTTTATGCAGGTATTATTTCGTTATGCTTTTTTAAAACAGCAAAATATTCCATTAGCCCTTAGCGACTGGCAATACGGATTACTGGTTTTGAGTACCGTTTTATTGGCCGCAGCCGGTTATGTAATTAACAATATATATGATGTGGCAACAGATACCATCAATAAACCTAAGGATGTTGTTATTGGCAAAGGCATCTCAGAAACTGCTGCGTATAATATTTATATCGGACTTAATATTACTGGGGTTGCTCTGGGTTTTGTTTTATCTAATATCATTTTAAGGCCTGGTTTTGCTTCGCTGTTTATTTTGATCGCATCGTTGCTTTATTTCTATGCCACAACCTTAAAACAAATCATGATTCTAGGGAATTTTGTTGTAGCATTGCTACTTTCTGCAAGTGTTGTAATAATTGGCGTTTTTGATCTTTTTCCGGCAACTAATGCTGAAAATCAGGCGCAGATGGCCAGTTTTTTTTCTATACTGACAGATTATGCTTTGTTTGCTTTTATGATTAATTTTATTCGTGAAATTGTTAAAGATATCGAAGATGTAAATGGCGATTACAATCAAGGAATGAATACATTACCTATTGCAATTGGTATTAGTCGCGCTGCAAAAATTGCAGTCGGTTTTGCAGTTATTGCTTTTATATTATGTCTGCTTTATGTCAATATGTATTTTTTTCAGAACAATCTTTTCATCGCAACATTTTATGCCTTTGCTTTTGTTCTGGCGCCGCTTTTATACTTTATTGTAAAAATCATTTCCGCAAAATCTAATAAAGATTATCATCATTTGAGTACCGTTTTAAAACTCATTTTGTTCTTCGGAATTTTATCCATTCTAATTATTACCCTAAATATCAAATACAATGCTTAAAGAAAAACTAAAAAAATATACTTTAATCTTGGCTTCGGGCTCACCACGCAGACAACAGTTTTTTAAGGATTTGGATCTTGATTTCGAAATAAGATTAAAAGAAATTGAAGAAATTTATCCTCTGGAATTAAAAGCAGTTGAAATCACTGATTATTTGGCGGCATTAAAAGCAAGTGCATTTGATGGAGAACTAAAGGAGAATGAAATTCTGATTACCAGCGATACAATAGTGTGGCATCAGGATAAAGCTTTAGGAAAACCAAAAAATGCCCAGGAAGCTTTTGAAATGATCAAATCAATGTCAAACGACACGCATGAAGTTTTTACATCGGTATGTTTTAGAACTGGCTTTACTTCTACTGTAATAAATGATGTGACAAAAGTAACGTTCAAAGATTTGTCAGATGAAGCAATTTTGTATTACATCGAAAACTATAAACCTTATGACAAAGCCGGTGCTTACGGCATTCAGGAATGGTTTGGTTTTATGGCAGTTGCAAAAGTCGAAGGCTCTTATACCAATGTTATGGGCTTACCAACAGCTAAAGTTTACGAATATTTGAGTACTTTAGTGTAAAAAAAAATTTATGTTTTCTTTTAAAGAATATAGTCAGGAGATTTTCAGCACCATAATTATTCTTTTCGCTTTAGTAGCGTTAAGAGTAATTATTGCAAAATTAATTCGCCGTTACGCCAGTACAAGTCACTTATTAGAACACCGAACTAATCTGGTTATCAAGTATATCCATATTTTAATGAATATACTGGTAACGATAAGTTTAATTGTAATTTGGGGAGTTGAGACCAAAGATATTTTTATAACCGTTTCTTCAATTGCTACTGTTATTGGAGTGGCTATGTTTGCGCAATGGTCTATTTTAAGTAATATTACTTCAGGAATGATATTGTTTTTCTCCTTCCCTTTCAGAATTGGAGACACCATCAAAATTCATGATAAAGATTTCCCTATAGAAGCTGAAATCGAAGATATTAGTGCTTTTCATGTTAATCTAAAAACAAAAGAAGGTGAAAAAATTATTTTCCCTAATAATTTATTACTTCAAAAAGGTATCTCAATAATGCCGGCACATTACGAAGAAAAAGAGTTTTTTGATTAAAACTTATCTAGGACAAAATTTTACCGCAAAGTCCGCAAAGATTTACGCAAAGCTCACAAAGCTTTTTGAGCTGAAAATTTCAGAAAAAGTTCGCAAAGTTTTAAAGCATTTAAAGCAAACACAAAAGAAAATTTGTGATAATTTGTGCAATTCGTGGCGAAAAATAAAAATTTGAATGGGAATTTTATAAACTATTAAGAAAAAGCTAAAACGATATTTTTTAAATAAAATATAATATTTGTTTTACCAAATTCTAGTTTTACTAAATCACCAAAACACAATGATTCGCACCATAAAATTACCGTTTTATGCTAAACTTGCTTTTATATTAGTTAGCTTTATATCTTTTGCTTTTATTTTTTGCGCCGGAAAAGACATTATTACTCCCGTCTTAATGGCTTTTTTATTCTCGGTATTATTAGTGCCGGTTTTTACCTTTTTGCACACACGATTAAAATTTCCCAGACATCTTGCTGCGGCATGTTGTATTTTAATTTTTGCTGCATTCATTGTAGGTATACTAATCTTTATATCCTATCAGGTTAGCGATATTGCGAATGATTTTGACACTATAAAAAAGAATGCAAACGCCTTTATAACAGATATTCATAAATTTGTAAAAGACAATTTTCATGTAAGCATTGGCGAACAGAAAAAATATATTGATACCGTTGCAAAAGATTCTGTACAAAACGGAAAAGCAACTATAGGATCTGCATTAGTATCTATAACTGACCTACTTGTAGACTGTACCATTATCCCTATTTATACTTTTTTATTCTTATTATATAAAGATCATTTTATTTTGTTCTTAGCAAAATTGGTCAACAAGGATGATCACGAAAGATTGAAAGATATCTTATCGCAAATTAAAGTTTCTATAAATAATTATATTGTTAGCTTAATCTTCGAAATGATAGTCGTGTCTGTATTGACGGCTTTAGGACTTTGGATTATCGGAATCAAGTATTTTATTTTATTGGGATTAATCACCGGAATCTTAAATCTTATTCCTTATATAGGTATTTTAATTGCTGGTATTATTACCGTTCTAGCCTCTTTAACAGGTTCTGCAGATACCTCAATAATCTTAGGCATTTTAATTGTGAATATAATTGTTCAGTTGATAGATAATAACTTATTAGTGCCTTTAATCATTAACTCTAAAGTCGAAATCAATGCTTTTGTTTCCATCATAGGAATAATTGTCGGTGGCGCTGCAGCAGGAATATCGGGAATGTTTTTAGCGATTCCTCTTTTGGCTATTTTAAAAATTATATTTGACAGAATCGATTCGTTAGAACCCTGGGGCTACTTAATGGGCAATCATATGCCCAGAAAATTCACCTGGAGAATTCGAAAAGTAAAAGCACAAAACTAAATAGTATCGCGTTTTTACAAAATAGTCTTATTAATTTACTATATTCATATCAAAAAATAACTTTTAAGCCCGTCTGATTATCTAATGTCCATAAACGCTAAAATAATAGTTTTTATTCTCTTGTGCTTTTGTTTACAAAGTGCCTATGGTCAGGTTGATAAGCCAAAGAAAGATTCAAACGGCAAAAAGGATAGTACCGAGGTGTATACTAAAATTAAAAATTATTCTAAGAGAAATAAATTTACTAAGACACTTCATAAACTATTGTTCAGGTCGGCTAAAACCAAAAAGAAAGAACCGATTTTGGTTCAAAATGACACAACCAATTTTAATGGTAAAATTATTAGAAAGATTAATATTGAAACTTTAGACCCTTTTGGGCATTCTATTACCGATACCACTCAAATGCCCAGAAATTGGGGAGAAAGAACAGGAAACAGATTGCATCTTAAAACAAAAAAAATAGCGATTTATAACTTATTATTATTCAAAAGAAACACTCCTTACGACACTTACAAAGTACAGGAATCGGAACGTTTAATACGTTCTCAAAGATACGTTTCTGCCGTAAGGGTCACAAACAAAGTAGCAGGTGTAGCAGCAGATTCTGTAGATGTTACTATTCGAGTTCTGGATTCCTGGAGTACCATTCCAAAATTCTCAATATCTAGTAATCGTGTTTCTGTTGGGGTAAAAGAAAAAGACTTCTTTGGATCGGGCCAACAACTCGAATACCGTTTTACAAATCGTTTTGATGACGGAAGTAATGGTAATGATGTCACTTACACCGTACCAAACATCAAGAATACCTACATTGGTGCTGTATTGCATTACAATATGGATCTGGACAATAATTATACTAAAAGTATCAATATCGAACGGCTCTTTTATTCTCCTCTTACCAAATGGGCAGGTGGTGCTTATGTAGGACAAATTTTTAGAAGAGATTCATTGCAGGCGCCGGATAGTTCGTATGCGTTTCAGCCCTTTAAAAATAATTTTCAGGATTTATGGGTAGGACATGCCTCTAAAGTATTTGAAGACGAAAACGGAATCACAAATTTGGTAGCTTCCGCGCGCTTCCTTAATATTAATTATAAAGAAAGCCCTTCTCCTCTTTACGATCCAGCCAATTTTTATTCAGACGAAAAATTCATCCTGACCGGAATTGGACTTAACCGACGTAAATTTATAAAAGAAACCTATCTCTTTAGAAACGGACAGGTCGAAGATGTTCCTATTGGAAGGATTTATGGAGTTACTTTTGGATATCAATATAAAAATACTTTTTGGCGGCCTTATGTTGGTGGACAATTTTCGTTTGGAAATTATTACAAATGGGGATTTCTAAGTATAAATTTTGAAGCCGGAACTTTCTTCCATCAATCTAAAACCTATCAAACGGCATTTTTGATCGAAAGTAACTATTTTACCAAGCTTTATAAGATTGGCAATTGGAAACTAAGACAATTTATTAATCCTAAGTTTGTTATAGGTGCAAACCGTGAAGATATTATTGGAGATCAATTGAATATTAATGAACAAAATGGTCTGGCAGGATTTAACAGTGCGATATACGGAACAAATAAAATGGTTTTGTCACTTCAGACCCAAACCTATTCCCCTCATGCTCTTTGGGGATTTCGTATGAATCCGTTTTTTAATTATTCGATCGCTGTATTAGGAAGCCCTAATGATGCCATGGGAAGAAATAAAGCATATCAAAAAATTACCTTGGGGTTATTGATCAGTAATGACTATTTAGTATTTAGTTCATTTCAGCTTTCAATTTCCTACTACCCTACTATTCCTTATCAGGGAGATAATGTATTTAAAACAAATACTTTTGAAACTACAGATTATGGCCTGCAAAACTTTGAGCTTGCTAAACCAAGGGCTGTCGAATACAGATAATTGAAATTCTCTTGCTGTTTTTTTTTAAAATTTTAAATTCACGAAAACGTTTTATAAATCAAAACGTTACAAAATAAATAAGTAAATATTGCTCGTTAAAATGCTGTTTTTATTCGACCAAATACATTTTGTTTTCATTTTTGGCACAGTATATGAATATCCCTAAACAGGAATAACATTAACATTAAAACTAAAAAAAAATGAAAACAATAAAAATAGCAATCGTAGGTTTATTTCTGATGGTTGCAAGCGCCACACAAGCTCAGGTATCAATAAATGTTAATATAGGATCACCTCCTGCCTGGGGTCCTGCAGGATATGCAGAAATGGAATATTATTATTTACCAGACATTGAAGCGTATTATGATGTAAGAGCCTCTCAGTTTATTTATTTTGGAGGAGGAAGATGGGTTAGAACAACTTACTTACCAAGACAGTATAGAAATTATGATTTATACGGAGGATATAAAGTAGTTTTAACCGACTATCACGGAAGAACTCCTTACACTTACTTTGATCGTCACAGAGTAAAATACTATAAAGGATATCACGGTGCACCTCAAAGACCTTACAGACCAAGAGAAGTTTACGGTTATAATGATCGTCGTAATGATCGTAGAGATTACAGACATCATGATAACAGAAACCACGACAAGCACGACAGACATCACGACAAGCACGACAGACATGATGATGATCACGGACATGGAGGTCCTGGAAGAAGATAATTTGCTAAATAGTTAATTTTCAATATAAGAGAGTATCAAATTCATGATACTCTCTTTTTTTGTTTAAATTTTAACTACAAAATAGTTGAATCATTGCGCATTTAACATAAAATACTATAAAACAAATAGTTGAGTTAAACTATTCCTAACAAATATCTTATTTTACTGTTTTTATGGTGTATATTTGCAAAAAATTTAATTTAAAGAATACCATGAGAAAAGGAGTTTATTTATTTTCATTTATAGCAATGTCGCTTTTTACATTTTGTACAAGCAATGATGACTCAAATATTGACAATCAGGCAAAAGATAATGCTATCGAAATCAATAACGATATTACCTCTTTAAGTAAAAGACTGGATTATACAAATTCTGGAGTACTTTCTATCACGGGTCTTTCAGCTGGAAAATTTGCAAAAAGTGCTGAATCATCAACAAACAGTTTACCATTAGTACAAATTGCAGAAGTAAATCCGCCAACAGACAGCAACGGAAAAACTTTACAGGCAAATCATGTTGCCGTAAACGGAAACTATGCTTATGTAGCATATACAATGAGCGGAGAAGTTTATTCAGGAGCTATTGATGTTATTGATGTTACTGATCCTTATAAACCTAAACTAATTACATCGGCATTAATTGCCAATACTGATATTACATCCCTAACCTACTCAAACGGAAATTTGATTATTGCCGCAGCAACTGATATTGATAAAAATGCTGCAGTAACAAATCCTTCAATTGTAATTACAATGCAATTGAGTTCTGGAATGCTTACAGATAAATATACGATTACAAATCTTGAAGGAAAAGTTACTACTGATGTTGCATCAAACTCAAATTCATATTTTGCTACAACAGGAGATCAGGGAAGTTTATTTAAAATAAATAGTTCGACCAAAGCAGTAACTGCAAAAGCGACCCTGGAAGATTTACGTTCTATAGCAATTAGCGGAGACAAAATTGTTACTTTAAGCGGTACAAAGGGCGTGAATATTTACAATGAATCTACTCTTGCATTGCAAAAAAGCTTTACAACATCTACAGATGTTAGCGGAGCAAAAAGAACAATGGATCTTGATGGTACAAAACTTTTAGTATCTGAAGGATACAATGGTTTAGGAGTTTATGATATCAATAGCGGCTCTAAATTACAGACTATTGCACTGGCTGTTGCTGGTGAGGAAAATGTAACCAATGCAGTTTCTGTAAATGATGGTTACGCATTTGTTGCCAATGGTGCAGCGGGTTTAAACGTTTACAAAACCGGTTTTCAATTGAATTTATTAGGAACAGTAAATATTGTAGGTTCATCAAACTATGTAAAATCAAGTGGTGATTTTATTTATGTGGCAAGCGGAAAAGGCGGTTTGAAAATCATCAAGATGGAAAAACCAAATACTGTTTTTGCTGGATGTTCAGACTACAGTGTATATAATCAGGGGCAAAATTTGATCTTAAATTCAAATGAAATAAAATCATACTCAGGTTCTACAGCAATCAGTTCTGCTATGGTGAATTCTGGTGCGATACTAACACATTGTGGTTCAATTACAGTTCAAAATGGTTTGACTTTAAACAGTGGAGGAACTTTTAATATGAGAGGAACTTTGGCACAAGGAAAATACCAACAACAAAATCCAACTGAGTTAATCATAAACAGTAACGCTGTATTGCAAATTGAAGGAACGGTTGTAATCTGGGGGGACTTAAGATTGAATAGCGGTGCAAAAATTAACTTTATAGGAAATGATTCGTCTATTACCATTTACGGAAAAGTGACTAAAAACAGTAATGTATCCATTACAGGAACTTATAAAGACACAGAAAACAAATTGAAATAATTGTTTCGGTATTGTTTTAGAATAACGATGATATAAGTTTATATATTAATTCTCTTAAAAGCTGTTAGATTTGATCTGACAGCTTTTTTTTTGAATCAATTTTCTTAAAAAAGGAAATCAATAACCAAACATTAACATTTCATTTAAATACTGTTCAAAAATATAATTAGTATTTTTGAAGCTATTTCAAACCATTTAACTACGCTATGCGAAAAATTCAGATTCAAATTCTTTTTATTTTTTTAACAGGGATTTCCATTTCTTTTGCACAACAACCACAAAAACCAAGTTCTGTCGAAATTTACCATCAAATCAAAAAACTGAATTTTTTAGGTTCTGTTTTGTATTTGGCTGCCCATCCTGACGACGAAAATACCCGCTTAATTTCATATATGGCAAATGAAATGAATGCCAGAACCGGTTATTTGTCTTTAACACGCGGTGATGGAGGTCAGAATTTAATTGGACCGCAATTGCGTGAATTATTAGGCGTTATTAGAACTCAGGAATTAATCGAAGCCAGAAAAATAGATGGCGGTGAGCAGTTTTTCTCACGAGCAAATGATTTTGGCTATTCAAAAAATCCTACTGAAACTTTAGAAATTTGGGACAAAGATAAAGTACTGGCTGATGTAGTATGGACCATTAGAAAATTTCAACCAGACGTCATCATCAATAGATTTGATCATCGCTCTCCTGGTACGACCCACGGACATCATACATCGTCGGCAATATTGAGCGTTGAAAGTTTTAAGCTTACAAACGACCCGAAAATATATCCGGAACAATTAAAATATGTAAAACCATGGCAGGTAAAACGTCAGTTTTTTAATCCGTCTTGGTGGTTTTATGGCAGTCAGGAAAAATTTGACGCCGCTAATAAATCAAAATTTACCAAATTAGAAACAGGAGTTTATTATAACGGAATAGGGAAATCGAATCAGGAAATTGCTGCTTTGAGCCGAAGCCGACACCAATCGCAAGGTTTTGGAAGCACTGGTGCAAGAGGTCAGGAAATGGAATATTTAGAACTTATAAACGGTGATAATCCAAAAGATCGTGACAATTTATTTGATGGGATCGACACTTCATGGAATCGTGTTAAAAACGGAAAACCAGTTGGTGATTTGATTACCAGTATTATTGCAAAATATGATTTCAGTAATCCGTCAGCCAGTATTCCGGATTTGGTTAAAGCCTACAAAATGATCGAAGCTTTAGAAGATGATCATTGGAAATCTTTAAAATCTGCAGCCATAAAAAATATAATTGCATCTTGTTCAGGATTATATCTTGAGGCTGTTGCCAGCGAGCAGGAAGCAACTCCGGGAAGTACCATTAGATTAAGCCTTGAAGCTATTAACAGATCTCCTGTAGATATGCAATTGGTTAGCGTAATTTCTTTACCGGATAATAAAAGCACTGCTCAAAATATAGTATTAAATAACAATAACGATCAAAAATTAAATTTACAAATTCAGCTTCCTAACAATATCGAATACACTCAGCCCTACTGGTTAAAAGAAAAAGCAACTGTAGGAATGTACACGGTTTCGAATCAGGAAAATATTGGTATTCCGGATATTATCAGACAGGTGAAAGTAGTTTTTAATGTTAAAATAACTGGTATTGAAATTCCGTTTGAACGTACTGTTGTTTACAAATATAACGATGGTGTAAAAGGCGAAATGTATAATTTCCTTGATATCGTTCCTGAAGTTACTACTTCAGTTTTAGAAAAAGTTCTAATTTTTGGATCTGTAAAAAGCAAAATGATTCCTGTAAAAGTACGTGCAGGAAAAGACGGAATTAAAGGAAAACTACAACTGGAATTGCCTAAAAGCTGGAATGTTTCTCCAAAAGAAATTGCTTTTAGTCTGGATAAAAAAGGAAACGAACAGATATTTTATTTTGAAGTAACACCACCTGTAAACCCGGAGCAAGCTGTTGCAAAAAGCATTGCTACTGTTGATAATAAACGTTTTGACAAAGATCTGACTATTATTGATTACAGCCACATTACCAAGCAAATGGTTTTGAAACCAGCTGAATCAAAATGCATTCGAATTGACTTAAAAACAAACGGTGATGCTATTGCCTATATTATGGGTGCAGGTGACGAAGTTCCTGAAAGTCTGGCTCAAATGGGGTATAAGGTTACGATTATTAAACCCGAAGAAATCACACCCGAAAAGCTGGATTCGTTTAATGTCGTTATTACCGGAGTTCGTGCATATAATACTGTCAATGCTTTGGCCAACAAACAAAACATACTTTTCAATTTTGTAAAAAGCGGTAAAAACATGATCGTACAATACAATACGTATGGCAAAACCGTAACCGATCAGATTGCACCGTATCCGTTAAAAATTTCAAACGATCGTGTGACCGAAGAAAATGCTAAAGTGACTTTTCTGGCGCCTAATCACCCTATTTTGAATACACCCAACAAAATCAATTCAAAGGATTTCGAAGGTTGGACACAAGAACAAGGTTTGTATTATCCGGATCAATATGATCCTGCCTTCACTCCTATTATATCATCGCATGACAAAGGCGAATCTCCTAAAAACGGCGCGTTACTGGTAGCGCCTTACGGAAAAGGATACTATATTTACACCGGTCTGAGCTTTTTTAGAGAATTACCCGAAGGTGTTGCCGGAGCGTATAGATTGCTATCGAACATGATTTCGCTAAAACAGCCTGTAGAAGCTCCTAAACAAGAAATAAAGAAATAAACATTCAAAATATGGAAGCTAAAAAAACTAAAAAATGGAAAAAAAGCTACACCTATGTTTTGGTGGCCAATGCTATTTACATTGTGATTTTTTTCTTAATCATGCAATTATACTCATAACCTATGCAACTATTTGATTGGATCGTACTTATCGTCACGCTTTTATTTATTGTTGGGTACGGCTCCTGGAAAACCAGAGGAAGTAAAACCGTCGAGGATTTTATTCTGGGCAACAACGAAACTCCCTGGTATACCGTTGGATTATCAGTTATGGCAACACAGGCCAGCGCTATTACCTTTTTATCGACTCCGGGACAGGCATATCATGACGGAATGGGTTTTGTGCAATTCTATTTTGGATTGCCAATTGCCATGATCGTAATTTGCGTCACTTTTATTCCGTTATATCATAAAAATAAAGTCTTTACGGCTTATGAATTTCTTGAGAAACGATTTGACCTTAAAACACGATCATTAGCTGCTATTTTATTTTTGGTTCAGAGAGGTTTAGGAACCGGACTGACTATCTATGCTCCTGCCATTATTTTGTCGGCACTTTTGGGTTGGAATTTGACTTTAATGAATATTATTATAGGTGTTCTGGTAATCATTTATACATTCTCAGGCGGAACAAAAGCGGTAAACGTAACACAGAAACAGCAAATGTTTGTGATTATGTCGGGAATGTTTATTACATTTTTCCTGATTTTACATTACCTGCCAAACGATATGACTTTTACAAGCGCATTGCATATTGCGGGTGCTAATGACAAAATGAATATTGTTGATTTTTCTTTTAATCCGGAAGAAAAATATACTTTCTGGAGCGGAATCACGGGTGGTTTTTTCCTTGCCCTCGCCTATTTTGGAACTGATCAGTCTCAGGTTGGACGTTATTTATCCGGAAAATCAGTTCGCGAAAGCCAGATGGGATTAATCATGAACGGACTTCTTAAAGTGCCGATGCAATTTTTTATTCTGTTGACCGGAGTTATGGTTTTTGTGTTTTTTCAGTTCAATCCTGTTCCATTGAATTTTAATCCGAATAATAAAATTGTCATTGAAAAATCAGCTTATAAAGAAGAGTATCATGCTTTAGAGAAAAAATTAGTCACCCTTTCAGAAGATAAAAAGGTAATTAATTTATTGTACATCGACCAGTTGAACCAGGATTTTGATAACCCTATTTTACGAAAAGAACTGGTAACTTTATCTAACAAGGAAAAAGATTTGCGTGATCGTGCCAAAGAAATAATTTCAAGAGCCGATCCTGCCAGTGAAACCAACGACAAGGATTATGTGTTTTTCCATTTTATCCTCAATTATTTACCTAAAGGACTTATTGGTTTATTATTGGCCGTAATTCTTTCGGCGGCAATGTCATCAACGGCTTCGGGATTAAATGCTTTGGCTTCTACAACAGCAATTGATATTTATAAACGAAATTTAAGAAGCGTAAAATCTGAAAAGCATTATCTAAACGCAACCAAATTTTTCACCTTATTCTGGGGTGTTGTTGCCATATTATTTGCCTGTGTGGGAACTTTGTTCGAGAATTTAATTCAGTTGGTTAATATCATTGGTTCTATTTTCTACGGAACCGTTTTAGGAATCTTTTTAGTTGGATTCTATCTGCGTCGTGTAAAGGCAAAAGCGATGTTTATTAGTGCTATCATTAGCCAGATAACCATCTTTGTTATCTATTATTTTATGATTGCCATACATCCAAGCGGTCAGGAAAAATTAGGCTATTTATGGCTGAATTTTATTGGAGCTATTTTGACTATAATATTAGCACTGTTTATGCAGATTGCTTTTTTTAGAGGAGAAAAAGAATCTGATAGTGTGGTTTTGGAGTAATTAGAGAATAATGACAGCACTTTTTAAACGTAGAATATTTTATCAAAATAAATTATCCTTTTTGGGTCTAGGAACAATTTTGATAGGTATATATATTTTCGCTCCAATTGCAATAACACATATAAGTATGCTAATTCCTCTTGAAGGAACTATTAAGGCAACAAACTACTCAGAGGGTATCAGTACAAGTAAAGATAAATATGGACATGAAACTTATGGTAGATTTTCAACTTTAGTTTTCTCTCTTAATGAATTTAACAAATCCTTTATTCTATCTGGAGGTTCTGCCAATCCCTTATATAATGGATATACTGAAAATGATAAAATAGAATCCTATTTAAAAGGTTCAGATAAAGTTGTTGTATGGATAAAAAGATGGGACAAGAATCAAGTTGAGCCCGAAGTTTTTAGAATCGATATCGACGGAAGAACAGAGTTCAATTTTGAAACTAACCGATCAAGAGCTCAAGAATTATTATTTATTTTACTCATTTTTGGTTGTTTATGTATTTATTTGGGTAATAAAATTGAACAATCTAAGGCAAAATAAAGTTAGCGCTCATCTTTTTTTGAAAGTGGTTAGATAAAAATAAATAGTTAATTCTGATTTAAATATATTCATGACACAACAAGAATTTTTATTTCATTTGCAAGGAGCCAGTTTGGTTTCCCTGAAATTTGCAGAGCGTTATGTCAAGGATAAATTAACTACTGATTTCAAATACAATATAATTTTTACTCCACCCAATATTTACGGAAATGTTGATCAATTTGATTTTTATCCTGAAGATGAGGGAATTATAAAGTTAAATTTAACCGATAATGAAGTTGTAGATTTACTTTATCGAAAGAACAAAATTCCCGTTTGGATCAATATAAGTGTTGTTAAATCAAGTAGAAAAAGTACAACTTTTAATCTTCTATGCGCTGGAAGATATTCTGAAAATAAAGAAGAATACTATTATTATGATGATGGATTTCCGCCATTTGGAATTAAAAGTCCAACGTTTCCTATTGGTTATAGGGAGGGCGAAAAATTTTGGCTTAAAAAAAGGCAATTTACTTCAATTATAGATTTTACAAGAATTAAAGCAAAATTAAATTCATGGAAAAAAAGATAACAACAGACAGAAGGATTTTATTTACTTCTGCCATTATTGGAGTTTTACTTTCTTTTCCTTTAACCGGATTTATTTATGGATTTTCTATCTGCAAAGATTGTGGAGAAGGAATAGGCGGAATATTCGGCAGAATACTTATTGGTTTCGTTGAAGCGATTCTAACTACAATTACATTAGGTCCTCCCTGGGATAATGAAGGCGGAACAATAAGTACCAATCTTAGGTTTTATGTTTTTCTGACTGCTTTAATTATTACTTTGATTCTTTTTTTAATTCGAAAAAGAAACCAGAAAAAGTATTAAAATATAATATAAATCAAGAGTTGAAGCTTCTCCTTTTTAGAATTAAATTTTAAGACCATGATTGCAAAATTTCTATCCTTGCTATTATTAATTTTAAGCTTTCAGGCCAAAAGTCAAAATGAGGATGAGAGTATAAAAATTGAAGATAATTCGATTTCGGCTCAGCTTTACACAAAATGTTTTGAGAATCTGAATCAAGGTTCTAAGGTTTTAGAAAAATATACTGCTTTTAAAAATGTGAAACTTTGTTCTCTTGCATATTGATATGATGCTTTTGGCATACCAGGATAAAGAAATTCAACAAATGGGCAAAAACCGCTTGATAGGAATTGCGACACAACTCTATCACGAAAAAACTCCAGTTATATTAATTATGGGAATGGACAGTTCTATCGAAGCCCAAAAGAGAAACCAAAACCTCGATGATGACGATCACATCGTTTATATCAGCTATGGAGAATGCACAAATCCGGTATTTCTAAGTAAAGCCGCTGAAATTGTAAACAAGCAAACCAGAACATTAGTCTATCAAAACAGATAATAATTTTCTTTGCAATTCATCTATTGGATATTTATAATAAAAAAGTACTATTTTAGTATTCGCCAAAACAAAACTATATAAATGAAATATTCAGAGGAAATACAAAAATTACTTCCGCTAGGTTACCTTTACCTTGTAATATTAGGAATACTTAAGGAGAGTATTTTTAACTACCAACTAGGAATAAACATTCTGAAATACTCAACTATTATGGATATCTTAATTAGTCCAATTGCAGAGTTCACTTCAAACCCAATAACATTGGTTTTTATAGTTTCGCTTTTTGTATTTCATTATTATTTGCCAAAAATATACCTCAGGAACAAAGACAATAAGACGCTTCAGAAAATATTTGAATTGAAAACTACAGAAGAATTATCAGAAGAGGAAATTAATAAATATCACATTTTTGCTTCTTTTAAAATGTTTGCTTTGATATTATTATCATTTTTTGTTGGAACAGGAGTTGCGGGTGGTTACATGACTATGCACAGTATAAAAGAGAATAAATTAAAATACAATAATATACTAAACTACAATAGCGGCGAATCTGAACAAATTTTCCTCATTAACTCCAATAGTATTTATTATTTTTATGTTCAAAAAGGAAATAAATCTATCAAAATTGCGCCAATTGGTGCCATAAAAAATATAGAGAAAGGCTTAAACATTGAAATTCTTTCGAAATAAAGGTTTAAATCTAAAGATTATATTTCCTTAAAAAACTGATAATCAGTTTATAAAATCAATTTAAAACGCATCATCATGAAGGATTTAAAAAAATATAGCAATAAAACAAAGGCTGCTTTTATTTTACTTATTGTGATGCTGATCATTTTGTTGGGAAATTTTAATACACTGCAAAATTCAAAAAATGTAAACGAGAATATTAATGCGATTTATAACGACCGATTGGTGGTGGCGCATTATATTTTTCAGTATTCTAAAGAACTTCATTTTATAAAAGCCGAGGCGGAAAAGCTTGATTTAAGCGATAATACTAAAAAAAATGAGATCATTCATACCTTAGACGTGATTCATAATATTGATGATTTGTATGCGAAAACCGTTTTGACGAATAAAGAAAAACAGTATTTTGATACCTTCTTGATTTCATGTAAAGAAATAAACAAGCAGGTTGCAAGCAAAAATTGGAGTAAAATTGCAAGTCTGAGCCATGATGCATTATTGACTTTAGAATCATTATCGAATATTCAGATTCAGGAAGGAAAGGCTAAATTGGCCAGTGCGAATGCTATGTATAGTAAAAACAATAGCCTTGGGCAGCTGCAAATTGCTTTGCTAATTATTTTAGGCGGCATCACTTTTTATCTTTTAATTGTAAAGAAAATCAAGCGCAGCATTAAAATTCCTGAACCGCCAAGTATGAACTAACTAATTTTATTTCAGCTTTCTGTCTTCTTCCTTAATCGCAAGATCGTTTATACTGGCGAACCTTTTTTGCATAAGACCATTTGCATCAAATTCCCAATTTTCATTTCCGTACGCTCTGAACCAGTCTCCCTGAAGATTTTGATATTCATATTCAAATCGAACAGCTATTCGGTTTTCACTATGTGCCCAATATTCTTTTTTTAGTTTATAGTTTTGTTCTTTTTGCCATTTTTTAGTTAGAAAAACTACTATTTCTTCCCTCCCGTTTACAAATTGGTCTCTGTTTCTCCATTCGCTGTCTATTGTATACGCTTTCGAAACTCTTTCGGGATCCTGACTGTTCCAGGCGTCTTCGGCCAACTGGATTTTTTGTATTGCTGTTTCATATGTGAAAGGTGGCAACGGTAGTTTTTGTTCCATTTTTATGAAATTAGGGTTTGAATGATTTTTTTTGATTGTTCTATCAATTGATTCGATTTGAATAACTGGCTTTCGATAATACAGCTTTCAAAAAGTAAATAAGTATGATCTGCGATAAGATTATCTCCTAAAATAGCTTTAAAATAGTGACGTAAATCTGTTTTATGGCTTTGAATTACGTTGAGAATCTTTACATTATCTGAAGGGATTTCAGATAGAATATTAAGAAAACTACAGCCTCTAAAATTCTCTTTCTGATTCATATCTATCAAAAAGTCAAAAGAAGCCAGAACTTTTGATTTCGTATCTTTTTGGGTCAAAGTGAAGTTTTCTAATGCATTGAACCAAAAAGAATGACGCTCATTTAAAAAAGCCACGCACAAATCTTCTTTTGATTTAAAGTGCTGATAAAAACTCGCTTTCGCTACTTTGGCTGCTTCTATAATCTGATTAATACCCGTAGCATTATATCCCTGCTTGTGGAATAAAACTGAGACTGTATCTAAAATTCTTTCTTTTGGTAACATTTGATAATCGTTCTAAGATATGCAAATGTAAATAATTATTTTCTACAAACAGACAAGTCTGTCTGTTTATTTTTTTTTTATATTTCATAACACAAACTTGTCATCTCGACGTAAGGAGAAATCACACTATGAATTCTGCATAGTAAATCGCAAATCTTTGTCGAGTTTCGAGTTTGATCTCTACTTACGTCGAGATGACAAAAAAATGAAATTCAATAAAAACAAAAATTCCAAATTCCAATATTTAATTGGAATTTGGAATTTTATTTAAAATCTACCAGTTGGAATTTAATAATTCAAAAAAAATATTATCTGCTCCACTCTGTGATACTATCTTTATTTAATTTTACGTAATCCTGGTTGTTTGCAGCTTCAGCAGCGGCAAGAGAAGCTTTTGCAGTTTCAACCGCACCTTTTTTGTCTCCTTGTTTTGCCTGGATTTGTGATTTTAATCTTAAGATAAAATATGGTTTTTCAGCACTCATATCTAATGATTTATCGATATAAGTTCTTGCTGTCTCGATGTTTCCGTTTGATTGAAACAAATAAGTTGCAGCAGCAAAATAATCATTAGCTGATGGTCCGTTTAGCGCTTTTTCGATACTTGCTGTAGCGATTTTAGCTGTTGGAACTTCGAATTTTAAAGCTACATGAGAGTTTTCCCAAGCCATATCAAGATATCCGAAGTTTGGATCTAAACCATTAATACCAATCGTAAATGTCTCAAGTGGAGTTGGTAAAGCATCTTCTTTTACAGTAGTTCTTAAAGCCACATAAGCATCGTTCCAGTTTTCAGGTAATCCCCAGTTGTCTGTAGAAAGATAAAAAATCACTTCCCAGCTTTCGATTTTAGGAATGGTATAAATTGCATATTTTCCTTTTTTCAATGTTTTACCATCGATCACTACATCATCACTAAAATTAATGATTGTATTTTCGTTAGCTCCGGTTCTCCATAATTTACCAAACGGAACTAAATTCCCGAAAACCGCTCTGCCTCTCGCGCCCGGCCTTGAGTAGGTAACTTCAACATCAGTTAATCCAACTGTTTGTTTGATATACCCTTTAGGGCTCGCTTGTGGTGTTTTTATTTGCGCCTCTGTAGCAAAAGGAGCCAAAATTATGGCTAATGCAATAAGTATTTTTTTCATTGTTTGAGTTTATTTTGTTTTGTTCAAATTTACAAATTCAATTACCGAACAAATGTTAAATTTTCTATAATTCAGCATTTTAACTGTGATATTTTTTGAGCATTTAATTCGCTGAAATCATTGATAATACTATCTGCATCTGATAAATCCTGCAGTTTAGAATGATGGCTGTTGTATCCCACACAGTAGATTCCGGCCGCTTTTGCTGCTTTTACACCATTTGTGCTGTCTTCAATAATAATACATTCTTCTTTTGGTGCTTTTGACAACGAAGCCGCATGAATAAATATTGCCGGATTTGGTTTTGATTGAGGAAAATCTTCCCCGCTAACAATATCCGTAAAATACTGATGCAGATTGAATCTCGTAAAAACACGATCAATCGTAACTTTTGAAGCCGATGAAGCCAGAATCAACTGTTTTCCGCTGGTATATAAATCTTTAATAAGATCTTCTACACCTTCTAAAAGATACAAATCTTCTTTGGTATCAAAAGCATCATTAAATATACTTCTTTTTCTTTGGATTAAATCTTCAACTTCGTGCTCAATAGTTGGAAAAAATCCTTTTAGCGTCTGAAACGTATTTCTAGTCGAAAATCCGGTAAACGAAGTGTACATTTCCTCGGTTACTGTAATATTTAATTCTGAGAATTGTTTGTAGTAGGCATAACGATGAACGGGTTCAGTGTCTACAATTACACCATCCATATCAAAAATTACTGTTTTTATCATTTTTTTTAGGTTCAAAGGTTGTGAGCAACAAAGGTTCAAAGTTTTGTTGTTTCAGGTTTCTCTGCTTACGATAACTTTGTCAAAGTTTTAAACTTTGACAAAGTTTACTTCGTTGCTGAACTTGAAACGTGAAACCTGAAGCATTTTTAAAACAAATTTTTACTCTTTCTTAAGCAAATGCCTGATCACGGTTTCGGCTACATATAGACCAAATAAACCCGGCATATAGCTGTTGGTTCCGTAGAATGACTTTTTAAAGTTTTTTCCGTCGGTTAATTTTAAGCTTTTTTCGTCTTGAATTTCAGAGGAGAAAACCACTTTTAGTTTGTTTATTTTTTCTGCTTTCAGGCGTTTTCTGATGGCTTTAGAAAAATAGCAGTTAATGGTTTTAGAAATATCAGTAACTTTTACTTTAGAAGCTAACATTTTTCCACCGGCGCCCATACTGCTAATGATTTTAACCCTTTTGCGTTTCGATGCAATAATAAGGTTTAATTTTGGCGTAATACTGTCTATACAATCCAATACATAATCAAACTCTGGAGATACGATCTCAAACGCTCTTTCCGGAGATAAAAACTCCTGCACGCGGGTAAGTTTCAATTCAGGATTAATATCCATTAAACGATCTCCTACGATTGTAATTTTAGGCTGACCAACAGTTGAATGCAAAGCTGGTAATTGTCTGTTGATGTTTGTAATATCGACTACATCTCCGTCTACAATTGTCATACTTCCTACTCCCGCTCTTGCCAAAAACTCAGCCGCAAATGATCCAACTCCGCCTAAACCCACTACCAAAACATTGGAGTTTTGTAAATTTTGTAATCCCTCTTTTGTAAATAAAAGCTCGGCTCTTTCTGTCCACTCTGCCATATATCTTCTTTTGTTATTTTTTATTTGTTTTAATAATTTGTTCCAAGTTTAATTCCCCGGCTTTTAAAAGCCCAATCATTAATCTTGCTTCTTTCTCTATTATCTTTCTCTATATTCTATTCTCTATATTCCATTCTCTTTCCTATACTTTCCCCTTCACAAACACAGCTGCAAAATTACTTGAGATAACCTCTTGTAATTCATTAATTGTTATATTTTTATATTCTGATGCCAGATCATAAACTTGCTTAATACTTTCTTCAACTGTATCTGTTTCAAGAAAAAAACGATCGTTTGGGGTATTCTGAAATACCGTTTTTAAATCCGGATTTTTTAATAAATATTTCCCAAATGAAAGATAAAACCCTGCCGTAATTAACTGATTGGCGATTTGACTATTTTTAGAAAAACCATGAATAATCATTGGCACTGAAATTTTCATTTTCTTTTTAATGCCAATCACTTCCTGAAAAGCGGCAACACAATGTATTACCACCGGCTTTTTATATTGTTCGGCCAAAGCCAGTTGTTTTTCAAAAACTATAATTTGCTGTTCCAACGGAATTTCAATTCGTTTGTCTAAACCACATTCGCCAATGGCCAGGCAATTTTGTGTCTGTAGTTTTTCCTCAATAATTCTGAGGTCTCCATCAATTTGATCTTCCTTAATATACCACGGGTGAATGCCTATAGAATAAAACGGAATCGAGTCATCAAATTCATTTGGATATTGATTGACCAACTCCAATATATTCGGTTGATTCGTAAACTGATGAGTATGAAAATTAAAGAATTCCATTAATGAAATGTTTTAACGCCAGCTTTTATTTCGACATTCAAATCATTTTCTAGAGGAACAAGCGGACAAGAATATTTATGATTATAAGCACAATACGGATTATAAGCCTGATTAAAATCAACAGCAATTGTATTTCCTTTCGGGATTTTCAGGTCGATATATCTTCCTCCTATATAACTTTCTTTTCCGGAAGTTAAATCTGAAAAAGGCAGAAACAAATGATCTTTATATTCTTTAGTTTTCGAAAGTTCTATATTTCTATATACATTCAGCTTAAGTGCAACGCCATCTATAGTAAAATATAAAGTTCCATATTTAATGTACTTTGGTGTTCTGGTTCCTGTAGTTTTCATTTCGAAAACTTTTTCATTTTGTGCTTTTTCGAATTTCGCGTTCACAAAATATTTACTGTTTATAGGATAAAAATCTAAAGTTTTAAAAGTCTTTAAATCTTCTTCCATCAACGGACTTGTTTTAGGATCAGCATATTCACTATTAATGGTCTTGTGAAATTTTTCAGCTTCTTTTTGATCGAATTTATTTTGTCCAAAACAAAAATTCATCATCAGTAATACTAAGAAAGCAATAACATTTTTCATCTTTGAAATTTTGAGCAAAAATAGTTTAAAAGTAACAAAGCAGCAACCTGTGATCCCTACAAAGTTTTGTAACTTTGTTGCAAATAACTTATTTATAATGCTCAAGACCGCTTTTAGTCACTACATCAATAATTTTAAAGGATTCTCAAGAGAAATTTGGATACTTACAATTGTCACTTTTATCAATCGTGCCGGAACGATGGTTCTTCCCTTTTTATCCAAATATTTAAAAGAAGATCTTCAATTTACTTATAATCAAGTGGGTTGGATTATGGTGGCTTTTGGTTTAGGATCGATGTTAGGATCGTGGTTGGGCGGAAAATTATCTGATAAAATTGGTTTTTACCGCATCATGATTTTTAGTTTATTTACCAGTGGGGTTTCACTTTTCTTTATACAATATGTTACAACTTTCTGGACATTGTGCATTGCCATGTTTGTCTTAATGACCATTGCAGATATGTTTCGTCCGGCAATGTTTGTTTCGCTTGGTGCTTATGCCAAACCTGAAAACAGAACAAGAGCTTTGACTTTAGTGCGTCTTGCGGTAAATTTAGGTTTTGCTGCCGGTCCTGCTTTAGGTGGTTTGATTATTATGGGAATTGGATATTCAGGTTTGTTCTGGGTTGATGGGGCTTCATGTATTATTTCGATTTCTATTTTTGCTTTATTGGTTAAGGAAAAGAAAAAAGTGGTTCATGAAGATAAAACCGAAAGTGCTGCCGAAATAAAATCGGTTTTTCATGATAAAATCTTTTGGGTCTTCTTGTTTGTGAGTTTTGTAACGGCTATGATTTTCTTCCAGCTTTTTACCACTTTACCTTTATACCATAATGAGAAATTTGGTTTAAGCGAATTTCAAACCGGATTATTAATGACCTTAAACGGATTGCTGATCTTTGCTCTTGAAATGCCAACGGTTGGTTTTATGGAAAGAAAAGGATTTCCTAAAATCAGGATTATTATTCTTGGATCATTTATAATGTCGCTGAGTTTCTTTTTATTATTGATAAATGTTTGGGCAGGAATTCTTGTTATTAGTATGATTTGTATTTCGATTGGAGAAATTTTGACTTTTCCGTTTTCGAATGCTTTCGCACTGAGTCGTGCTCCACGTGGTCAGGAAGGCCGTTATATGGCATTATATACTATGAGTTTTAGTTTGGCGCATATTATTAGCTCTAAAGTTGGATTTGAAATCATCTCCCGATTAGGTTATCAAATCAATTGGTTCTTCATGGCTTGTATTGGAGTTATTGCAACGCTTTGTTGTTTATGGATTAAGAAGGCATTGCACAAAGAGAAAGTTCTCTGAATATTTTCTCTGCAGGTACTCATCTGGCGATTTTACCCCCGTTTTCATGCTCTCAACTCTATCCAAACGTATTTTTTAGTTAAATAACTATTTTTATAGTTGTGTAACTAAAAAAATAGTTGTAGGTTTGAATTAAAATTAGAAAACATGCAAAAGTTAACCAACAAGGAAGAGGAAATCATGCAAATTTTATGGAAACTTAAAAAAGCATTCGTAAAAGAAATACAGGCAGAGATAACTGAAGATCAACCACATTACAACACACTTTCTACAATTGTGCGCAATCTTGAAGAAAAAGGTTTTGCGGGTCATAATGCATTTGGAAATACGCACCAGTATTATCCAATAGTTACTTTAGAAGCGTATAGCAAAAAGTATATGAAGACTGCGATCGACAACTATTTTAATAGTTCGTATAAAAATATGGTTTCATTTTTTGCTAAAGAAGAGAAAATTTCAGCAGCCGAATTACGTGAAATCTTAGCCATGATTGAAAATCCAAAAGAAGAAAAATAATTATTATGGAGGCAATTTTCATATTTATCGCAAAATCAAGCGGATTGCTTGTATTGTTTTATTGTGCTTACTATTTTTTACTGCGCAAAGAAACTTTTTTTAGCAGTAACAGATGGTTTTTATTGGCTGGGTTAGTCACTTCTATTGTTCTGCCTTTTTTGGTTTATACAAAAACTGTTTGGGTCGATCCTACTCCGCTTTTGTCTGATAATTTTCAAATTAATACACCACAAGTCAATGCGGCTACATCTCTAACGGTCGATTGGAATTTAACTTTATTAGCTGTTTATACTATAGGATTTCTGGCCTTAGTAATAAAGTTTGCGTTTGATTTTTATAGTTTAAATTCTGTACTAAAAGGCAAAAAGATAAAACAACAAGCTGACTTTAAATTTGTAGATATCAACGAAAATATTGCCCCTTTCTCTTACTTTGATTATATCGTGTATAACTCATCACTGTACAGCGCCTCAGAGTTAGAAAGCATTTTGGAACATGAAAAAGTACACAGCGAGCAAAATCATACCATAGATGTTTTAGCATCAAGAATATTTTGTGTCTTGTTTTGGTTCAACCCTATTATGTGGCTGTACAAAAAAGCCATTCTGCAAAATCTTGAATTTATTGCAGATAATGAAGCCGCACAAAAAATATCCGACAAAAAAGCGTATCAATACACGCTTTTAAAAATAACAACACACGAAAATTGTGTTGCCATTACCAATCATTTTTATCAATCATTAATCAAAAAACGAATCATTATGTTAAACAAAAAACAATCAAAAAAGAGAAATTCCTGGAAGTTCTATGTGATACTTCCGGCACTTGTGGCTTTTGTACTTTTATTTCAGGTTGAAGTAATTGCAAAAGAAAAACAACAGATTATAAAAGATCTTTCGGGAGAAATTAAGTCTGTGGATGTGTATAAAATTAAAAAGAATAGTACAGACGCAGAATTAAAAGATATAAAAGAGAAATTAAAATCAAATCACAATATTGTTTTTGAAGTCTCTGACATAAAAAGAAATGCCGAAAGTGATCTGACTTCGCTTAAAATTGATATCAAAAATGGCGACCAGATATCACAATCTATCCAAACGGGAGGAACTAAACCTATTAAAGATTTCGGAATAATTGTTACAACCGATAAAGACGGAAAGAAACAGGTAGGTTTTCAAACTGGTGATGAAACAAATAAAGATCAAAGAACCAGTAAAACAATAACAATAAAACAAAATACCAACGGCAATACTAATTCTGATAAAAATGCTAAAACTAATCATATTAATGATAAAAATACTAGTTCAGGTGCTAGTACAAATACTGTAAGTACAGATGCAGCTACTTCTTATAGCTATAATATAGATAGTAACGTTAAAAACGGAACTGTTATAACAGTATCTTCAGGTGGAGATAATACACAAAAAGGAGAGCCTTTAGTAATTGTAGATGGCGTTGTAATTACTACAAATAAAAGTACAGAAGAACTTCAGGAGCTTAATATTAAATCTATGAGTGTTTTTAAAGGTCCTGAAGCTTCAAAAAAATATGGTGAAGAAGGTAAAAACGGAGTAATTGTAATAGAAACTAAAAAAGAATAGTTTCTGTTGCGTAAAATCTAATAATCATGCAAAAGTTAACCAATAAAGAAGAAGAAATCATGCACATTTTATGGAAGCTTAAAAAAGCATTCGTAAAAGAGATACAGGCAGAGATTACGGAAGACCAGCCGCATTACAACACGCTTTCGACAATTGTACGCAATCTTGAAGAAAAAGGTTTTGTAGGGCACAATGCTTTTGGAAACACGCATCAGTATCATCCAGTAATTACACTGGAAGCTTATAGCAAAAAGTATATGAATACTGCCATTGACAACTATTTTAATAGTTCATATAAAAATATGGTTTCATTTTTTGCTAAAGAAGAGAAAATTTCGGCTGCAGAATTACGTGAGATCTTAGCTATGATTGAAACTCCACAAGAAGTAAAATAATCGTTATGGAAGCACTTTTCACCTTTATCGCAAAATCCAGCGGATTACTAGTACTGTTTTATTGCGCTTATTATTTTTTATTGCGCAAAGAAACCTTTTTTACCAGCAGCAGATGGTTTTTACTGGCAGGTTTGATCACCTCGATAATTTTACCGTTTGCAGTATACAACAAGATTGTTTGGGTTGAACCTGCTGCTGTTGAAGTTTTGGCTTTAGATCAAAAAACTTATGGCGTTTCAAATTTAAATTTTTCTCAGATTCCAATTCATACTATTGAAAATGAGTCTTTTGAAATTAATTGGAATTATGTTCTGCTAGCTATTTACATACTTGGTTTTCTTGCCCTGGTCATAAAGTTTGTCCTTGATTTTTACAGCTTAAATTCTGTTCTAAAAGGTAAAAAAGTACAACAACAAGCTGATTTTAAATTTGTAGATATTAACGAAAACATTGCTCCGTTTTCTTATTTTGATTATATCGTATACAACTCATCAATGTATACAGCATCAGAATTAGAAAATATTATTGAACACGAAAAAGTACATAGTGATCAGAATCATACTATAGACGTCTTGATTTCGCGCGTATTTTGTGTGCTGTTTTGGTTCAATCCAATAATTTGGCTGTACAAAAAAGCTATTCTGCAAAATCTTGAATTTATTGCAGATAGCGAAGCTGCCAAAAAAATATCCGACAAGAAAGCGTACCAATACACGCTTTTAAAAATTACAACACACGAAAGTTGTGTTGCCATTACCAATCATTTTTATCAATCATTAATCAAAAAACGAATTGTCATGTTAAACAAAAATCAATCAAAAAAGCGAAATTACTGGAAGTATTATGCTATAATTCCTGCGCTTGTAGCTTTTGTGTTTTTATTTCAAATTAATATAATAGCACAGGAAAAAGAACGAAAAGAACTAAAAGAAGTTGCCGGGAAAGAAAGTCAAACAGATGTTTACAATATTAAAAAATCAACAACAGATCAGGAATTAAAAGAAATAGTTCAAAAAGTAAAACAAAACCATAATGTTGATGTTGTAATATCTGATGTGAAAAGAAATTCGGCTAACGAATTGACAGCTATTAAAGTCGATATTAAAAAAGGAACAGGAGAAGTACAAACTTTTCAGGTTGAAGGAGATAAAGCGATTAAAAATTGTGGTATTGTAATTATTACGGAAGATAATGGTTCTAAAAAAATCAATTTATTTGCGGATGGGGATAGTGACAGCGCAATGACTGATGAAAATTACGTTGCAGAAGTAAGAGAATATAATAGCCAGGGTATCATTGCTCCACCAGTTCCGCCTACACCTCCGTCAACAGCATCATTACCACCAGCACCTATAGCTCCGGTAGCACCTGTATTGCCAAAGGAATTATATCTTCCTCCGCCGCCTAATATGTCAAAAATGCCAAAACCTCCGGTAGCGCCAAAAAATCCTGAGGATAAAGTTGCAATGAAAAATTTCGAAAAAAAGATGGAGGAATTTGATAAAAAAATGAGCCTTATTGAGCCACAAATGGCTGCTTATGAAAAGCAAGTAGACCAAATTATAGCAAAACGCGAACTTGGGTATGATAAAGAAATGGAAAAGTTCGAAGTTGCAATGGGAAAATTTGAAGTAGAAATGGATAAATATAGCGCCATTATCGAAAAGCAATTTGGAGCCGAATTTGAAAAAAAGATGGAGCAATTTGAAAAAGACATGAAAGTGTATGAGAAAAGTATGAAAGAACATGAAAAAGATTTCAAAAGAATTGAAACACAAAGCAAAAAATCTTAATTCAGGAAATATCCCAAATCATACATGAAAAACTCATTTTTACTAGCCTCTCTCCTATTGGTTTTTAATTGGTCATTTAGTCAAAAAAATGAAGATCAATTAATCGAACAAAAAATTGACAATTACATTAAAGAAGTAATACAAATAAATAAAATCCCCGGAGTAGCATTGGGCGTTATAAAAGACGGCAAAGTTATTTATGAGAAATATTTTGGGAAAGCCTCTCTGGAAGAAAATAAAGCAGTGGATAAAAACACTGCTTTTAAACTCTTCTCTACAACTAAACTTATTACTAATGTTGGCGTGTTTCAGCTTATCGAAAAGGGAAAATTATCATTAGAAGATCCTATTTCTAAATACCTAGACAATCTGCCCAATGAATGGCAAAAGATACAGGTCAAGAATTTGTTGTCCCATTCTTCCGGATTACCTAATATTATCATGTTTGAGGACATAAAGATTACATTGCCTTTTGAAGAAAAATTGGCGATTTTATCTAAAAAACCAATGGAATTTGTTACTGGAAATGAATACAGTTATAATCAGACCAATTATTTATTTCTAACCAAAATTATAGAGAAAATTACCTGTTTAACTCTTGAAGATTATATTTTGCAAAATCAGTTTCCTGCAATACAATCAGGGGTTTATTTTTCATCTAATTTTGGAGAAAATTTTCCTAATAGTGCTCCTCGCTATAATTATGATATTAAAACAAAGAATTATACAAAAAGCATTTCAAATTTTGGGTTTGATGCACATTCTGCCAATGGCTTAAACATTACTTTACAGAACTTTATACGCTGGAACGAAAATCTGGATAAAGATGTTTACCTTAATAAAGAAACTAAATATTCGATGTGGAAGCCTTTTGCATTTGCCAACAATACAGATCGCTTTGCTTACGGCTGGGAAATTGTTCCTGTAAATAAAATTCTTTCTTATGGCTTTACGGGAGGAAATGAAACGGCATTTAGAAAATTTCCTGATAATAAATTAACAATTATATTTTTAGCAAACGGACATAGATATTCTTCGTTGTATGTGCAGAGTCAGGTAATAAACCATGTCGCGGCAATTGTAGATAAAAAATTAACAGATGACTACTACCTTACCGGTGAAAAAATCAATCAGAACTTTCTAAAATTAAATATCGAAGAAGCAAAGAAAAATTATTTAGATACAAAAAAAAGCCATCCTGATTGGGATTTTCAGTACCGATTAAATCTTATTGGTTATACCTTAATCGATCACGGAAGAATAAATGACGGCATTAAAGTTTTAGAATTAAATACAATAGAAAATCCAAAATCCGGAAATGCATATGATAGTCTGGCTGATGGTTATTTTAGAAACAATCAGTTCGAAATTTCAAAAGAAAATTATAAAAAGGCATTAGAACTAAGACCTGATAATGCTAATGCAAAACTAATGCTGGAGAAGATTGACAAACTTTTACAGAAGAAATCATAAAAGCTGGAAATAATCATCTTTTATTGCGTAAAATATTCATAAAAAAGACTTTGCCCAACCGCAAAGTCTTTTTTTATATCTTTGCAAAAATTAAAATGCCATGTATAAAATTTTAGCCAAAATCAATAAAGTTCTTTTACCTAGCTTTACCAAACAAGGTTTAGACATTTCGAAAGCAAAAAAATGGCAAATGGCTATTATTGGTTATCGTGCTTTTGTTACAAAACGCGCATTGCAATAATCAAAATATCCCCATCCTTATATTAAAGAGTTGAGGTTAATTTCAACAATACCTCTTGAGATAGAAATTATTACTTCGTAAATACATTTCTTATCGCATCAATTATTTCTAATGAAAAACAAAGATTTTAATATCCCTCCTATTTACGCTGTGCTTTTAGCGATTGTAAGCGTACAATGCGGAGCTGCAATTGCCAAAAGTTTATTTCCCACAATTGGAGCTGCCGGAACCGCCTCTATCCGAATTGGGTTATCGGCTGTAATTTTACTATTGGCTTACAGACCCAATCTAAAAGCAATCACGCCAAAACAATGGAAAATAGTCGTTCCCTATGGTTTATGTTTGGGTGCAATGAATTTAATTTTTTATTTAGCAATAGAAAGAATCTCTATAGGACTGGCCGTTACGCTAGAATTTGTAGGACCTTTACTGTTGGCTATAATTGGCTCAAAACGACTGGTAGATTATTGCTGGGTGATATTAGCAGCTATCGGAATCGCTTTAATCGCTCCCTGGACAAATGAAGGTATCGATCTTTTAGGAGTTTTCTTTGCGCTTTTGGCTGGTGCATTATGGGCTACCTATATAGTTTTGGGTGGAAAGATTTCTCAAATTATGAATGGTGGCCAGGCTGTATCAACCGGAATGTTATTTGCGGCAATTTTAATCCTCCCTTTTGGTATTTACGAAAACGGACTGTCGCATCTTACTCCAAAGCTTTTTGGCATGGGTATAGCGTTGGCGCTTTTGTCAAGCGCAATTCCGTTTACACTTGAGATGAAAGCTTTAGGACAGCTTCCACCACGAACTTTTAGTATTTTAATGAGCTTAGAACCAGCGGCAGCTTCTATCTGCGCTTTTATATTCTTGCAGGAAAAGCTTAATATTTATGAAATTGTGGCTGTATTTTGCGTTGTTATTGCTTCGGCCGGATCAACATTAACCGCTAAAAGATAAGCTACAAAACTTCTAATAATTAAAATTCCAAATTCCAATTTAAAAGTTGGGATTTGGAATTTTTAATTATTGCTTTTTTTTTATAAAACAGCTATTATTTTTTAGGCAATAATACAGTATCTACAACATGAATTACACCATTAGATTGATTCACATCTGCAATGGTAACTTTAGAATTGTTTCCGCTTTGGTCAGTGATGTATAAATCTTTTCCTTTCATCCATGCAGTAAGAATTCCACCGCTAACCGTTTTAAGAGTTGCTTTTCCTTTTCCTGCTTTTATTGCTTTAGCAATATCAGAAGCATTCATTTTTCCTGCAACAACATGATAGGTCAAGATCGTTTGCAGCATTTTTTTGTTTTCAGGTTTCAATAATGTTGCTACAGTTCCTGCTGGCAATTTGTCAAACGCAGCATTTGTTGGGGCAAAAACGGTGAATGGTCCTTTACTTTGTAATGTTTCTACTAAATCAGCAGCTTTTACAGCAGCTACAAGTGTAGTGTGGTCTTTTGAGTTTACGGCATTTTCAATAATATTTTTGTTTGGGTACATTGCAGCTCCACCAACCATTACAGTTTTTTGCGCAAATGATGTAAATCCAAATCCTAATGCTAAGATTGCTACGGCTAAAAATTTTCTAGTTTTCATAATTAATATTTTAAGTTATAAGCTCATTTACGCGGTAATAATTGTTTTGGTTTTATTAAATCTTCAAAAAAGTTTTAAAAACATTGAAACATCTTCAAAAAAGGCTGTAAAACAAGCTTTTAATACCTAAAATTATTTTTGATTATTTTTAAATTCAGGTTTATCAATATGTTAATTTTATTGTTAACTTTAGTAAATCAATTTATCATTTATGGAAAATCTACCTAAAAAAATCAGAAGTAAAAAGTTAAGTACAAGAGTCGATTTAACCCCAATGGTGAGTGTTTCTTTTTTATTGATCATCTTTTTTATGGTGACAATTGAGTTATCTAAACCAAAAGCGGTTGATTTAAGTTTGCCTGATAATGATTGGACTTGCGGTAACGGTAGATGGATCAGTTGTGGTGGTGGCGAAAGAACTGTTATTTTATTATTAGGAAGTAATAATAAATTAATATCCTACATGGGATTTATGGAAAATCCGATGGCTCCGGTCAAAGAAATTAGCTATGGTAAAGATGGTATTAGAAAAGAACTTTTATTAAGAAATAAAAACATGCTTGAATATTCGGCTCAATTAGGAAAACCCGGAAGAGGAATTACTGTTATTATCAAACCAAGCAAAGAATCTAATTATAAAAATTTAGTCGATATTCTTGATGAAATGGCAATTGCAAAAATTGACACTTACACTATTGTAAATGATTTTACACCTGAAGAATCAAATTTATTAGCGGCTAAATAATTTACTTAATTCTATAAAATCTATGCAAACTCTACCTAAAAAAGTAAGAAGTAAAAAGTTAAGCACAAGAGTCGATTTAACTGCAATGGTGAGTGTTTCTTTTTTATTGATCATCTTTTTTATGGTGACAATTGAATTGGCAAAACCTAAAGTTTTAGAATATGGAATGTCGGGTTGTGATGATTGCGGCGAATATTTTGGCTGTAGACATATAGACGAAAACCGTATATTGACAATATTACTAGACGAAAATGACGAAATAGTAACTTATTCAGGACTAATAAATTTCCCAATTGAAACCCCAAAAAAAGTCAATTATAGCAAAAACGGAATTCGTAAAGAATTAATTAGTAAAAGTAAAATTGTGCTTGAATATTCTAAAAACTTAGGGAAGCCTAAAAATGGATTAATTGTAATTATTAAACCAAGCCAAAAATCTAATTATGGGAATCTAGTTAATATTTTAAATGAAATGAAGATACTAAACATTCATAATTACAGTATTCTAAATGAATTTACTTCTGAAGAGGAAAAATTATTAGCTACAAGATAATCTTTTGAACACGACTGCCCTAGCCCTTATTGAAGTGGAAATCCTTTTTATTTTTTCCTTTAAAAAATAAAAAGATTGGACCGGAAAGCAGGATATAGCTCCTAAAAAAACTTCAATATTAAAACTCCAAACTCCAACTCGTCAAAGATTTCAAATTTGCTTGAATTTATAACTTTGCATTGTAACATAAAGTGGCTCTTTTTCTTGTACCTACAAAATCAAAAATCCGTTTTTATTCGCATTTTCGCTTGCGGATCTGTGTCATCCGCGTACTATTTCATAAAGAAAATCAAAAACAAAAATGCATAAAAAAAAGTCCCGCATTGCTGTGGGACTTTTTGTTCTAAATGAACTGTTATTTCTTGATAAATTTCATATTTGAACTTCCTTTATCCGACTTTACTTTTATAAAATAATTACCTGTTCTAAGCTGCGAAACATCGATATTAGAGACTGTTTTTGCATTTGGAATCGCGATTACCAATTGCCCTAAAGTATCATAAATTGCAAACGATTGTATTTCTATATCCTGCTTAGCGTTAATATTTAAAATATCATTTGCAGGATTTGGATATAAAGTAAAATAATTAGAGAATTCAAAATCCTGAGTCGCTAATGTTTTAAAAGTAGAGGTTGCTTTATTGGTTAAAATAGGGAAATTATAATCAAAATAAATATTGGCATCATTTGTAAAAGAATCTCCAACTTTTAATGTTGGTTTTGTTTTAATTTTAAAAGCAACATAACCGTCATTACTAGCATCATCAAAAGGAAGATTGATGTTTTCGAAAATAAATTCTACTTTATTTCCTTCTGAAATTTTAGTCACAAAAGAATGGCTAGAACTTGTTGGTATTAAAGTAGAAATATCAAACTTTGTTAAATCAATCATATCTTTTACTACAATATTTTGTGCTTTGTAGCTTCCGGTATTTTCAAAACGAATCATATAATGAACATACTCGCCTATTAAAACTGGCGTTATAACTGAACCCTCTAAACAAGTTTTATCGTTTGGATCGTAAGAACCTACAACAGTCTGATTTAAATTGAGTGCATTATCTAAAGGCATTTCATCTACATTCTGCGATGCGACAGCAGCGCTAAATTTTAAAATATCACCATTGTTTACAGCAGGAGTCTCTGTTGGAGTATTTGTGTTTAAAACAATGGTTATTTCTCTACTTTCAAAAGGCTTTAAGTTGGTAAAATTCCATTCAATATTACCAACAGATTGCTTTGAAAAAGCAATATTTGAAGATATATAATCTAAAATAGAATCGTCGAATTTAAAGCTAACAGTGCCTGATTGCGTTACATTTCCTTTATTTTTATAAATTAGTTTGTATTTTGAATCAAATCCTGGTCTGGCATTATTTAAAGGAAGTAATTGAACTTCTAAATCTTTTTTCTCCGTATTTGTAGCAGTAAGACAAAAATCCTGAAACAAAGGTGTTGTTTCTGCAGGTGTTGCTACGATTAAAGTTGTAGGCGAAATATTAAAATATTCCGGATTTTCTAATATCGGGCTTACTTCATAATTTCCTGTTTGAATTGGAAAAGAATACGATCCTGTTGCGTCTGAAATAACCGTACCTTCGGTCAAATTACTTTTTATTTTGAACTTTATACTTGAAACCGGTATATCAGACACCTCGCAACCATTATTGTTTGCATCTAATCGTGTGTTTCCTTGCAGCATAGTAAAAGCTCCGTTGGGAGTAAAACTGCAATATGAATTTACATTACAGGTGTAATATCCTAATCTATATACTTCTTTTTGAAAAGCTGCAATTCTAGACTCATCAACACAGATATACTGTAAATTTGGATTGTAATGTAACGAAAAATCAATATGTACATCGCGATCCAGATTGTTTAAAAAAATAGAAGTTAACTTACTATTCTCAACACAACTAAAAGTTGTCAGTTTTGTTAAGGATCTTAAATCTAAAGTAGTGAATTCATTTCTTAAGCAAACTAGATAATTAATGTTGCCGCAACCTGTTAAATTCAATTCTGTCAATTTATTATCACTGCAGGTAAGTGTGGTTAAATTCTTAAAATCAATTAAATTAATTTCACTTATCTGATTTTCTTGAAAATTTAATTTTTTGATGTTTTTTAATGTTTTAGTGTCCAAAGTGGTTAACTTGTTTCCTTCGCAACTTAAATCAATTATATTGCTAAGTCCTTGTATGTCTAAATTTGTCAATTGATTTCGTGCTCCATAAAATGTTTCCAAACTTTTTACTTCTTTAAGGTCCAGTGAAGTAACCCCTGTGTCATATATGCTAACTGATTTAAGTTTAGGTACATTAGAAAATGTAACAGTAGTTAATGTTTTAGAATCTGAAACTCCCAGGTTCTCAAGACTTGGCAAGTTTGTAATAGGTAAATTGGTTAGCAAAGTATTGTACAATGCAATTTTGGTCAACATATCACAGCCTGCAAATTGGAAAGACTTAAATCCTTTATAACTTACTTGTATATCATTGATACTGCTGCAGCCTGTGATATCTAATGTTTCGATATGAGAATTATTATCAAAGTATAAAGTTTTCAAACTTTTACAACCACTCAAATTTAAATTTTTAGTGTCTATAGTATAAAAGGCTAATTTTGGACATCCTGAAGCGTTAACATTTTCTAATCTGCTAAGTCCGTAAACTTTAGATAAATTGGCAAGGTTAGAAATATTAATATTTGGAGCGGTACAATTATCAAAAACAATAGAAGATACGGTGTCAAATCCTCTTAAATCCAAATCAATTGGAAAAGTAATATAATAAAAATAGAGATTGGTTGCCTTCGTTGTATTAGTATAACTAAGCTTGTCAACAGCGCCCCAGCTTACATTTAAATCATTTAAGGCACTACAATTTGAAACATCCAAATTTCCAATAACTCTTGATTTAATCTCGGCAATTACCAAGCTGGTACAATCGGATAAATTTAAGTTAGAAAGTTTACCAAAACCTGTATTGGTAATATTTGTAAGTGTGAAGGATTTCAATCCTGTACAACCACTAAAATCACCTACTACAATTGGATTTGCGATTATCAATTGTTCTAATAAAATACAACCCGAAACGTTTAAATCTGCTAAGACATAGTTTCCATTTGTAAATGAAAACTTATTTAATTTAACCAATTTGCTTGTATTTAAGCTGACAAGGTTATTAAAGCTACAGTCAAACTCTTGTAGTTCTGAAAGTTGCGACACATTTAAGTTGGTTAAAAGATTCCTATAGCAAATAAACGTTTTTAAACTGGTTAATCCTGTAATATTAATATTTGCCAGTTTATTTTCGTAACAACTTAAGCTTACAAGTTGACTTTGGCCTGATAGATTTAAATCGGTTAATAAATTATTAGAACAGGAAAGCTCTTTAAGCTTGCTTCCTGCAACTTTTAAAACCGTAAGCTTATTAGATTTGGCGACTAATTTTTCAAGATTAACACAGTCAGACAAATCTAATTGTTGCAACATATTGTTATCGGCTACTAAAGTTTTTAAACTTGAACAGCCTGATAAATTAATTGTTTCTACGTTAATTTTAGTACATTCTAAAGTTGTAAGAGCACTACAATTCAATAGATTAAGATTTTTAACTCCAAAATTAACCATGATAATTGCCGTAAGGTTTTTACAATTTGTAAGATTCAAATTTGTTACATAGCCCATAGAATCAAACCCGCTTATAGCAGTAAGAGCTGTACAATTTTCGACGGTCAGTTTATCAATACTGCAATATCTCACATCTAGCGTCTCTAGGGCGGTACAGCCCGATATATTTGCGTCACTAATTTTGTGGTCCGCTACACTGATAAATTTTAAAGCAGTACAATTTGCGGTATTTAAACTTGTTAGCGGATTACCGTAAAAAGTTAGGGTGTTTAAAGCTGTTAAATTTGATGTATCTAAAGTTTTAACGGAATTACTACCTAAATTCAGTACTTCAAGATTTTTAAAACCGGAAACATTTAAAACACTGATACTGTTATTATTAATTATAAGATTTTTTATAGCAGTACAATTTGTCAGGTCTAACGCTACCACTGAACTGTTGCTGCAATCTAAATTTTTCAGAGCCGTGAAATCCTTAAAGTCCAAAGTTGGAATTGCATTATAACTACAATCTAAAACCTCAATTTTGGTTAGTCCGGTCACATTCAAGGTTTTTATTTGGTTACGGGCACATTTAACTATTTTAAGATTATTTAAACCGGTCAAATTCAAAGCGGTCAATCCGTTTGAAGTCACGTCAAGCTCAACTAGATTTATAAATTTTGAGATCTGAGTAAGATTAGTAAGATAGCGCGAATCCATTTTTAAGTAAGCAATTGGCAGTACTTCAGATTCTTCAATCAAATTATTATTGTTTGTATCCACCCTAATATAATTTCCGTTGATATCTTTTGCAGGGCCTCCGCTTTCAGATGAGCTAAGCAACAGATCTTGAAAGCGAATGTCGTTAAAAGTAATAACCTGCGCATTCAAACCAGTAAAGAAACATAACGCCAAAGCTAAAAAGTAGATTTTTTTCATATAAGGAAATTTTACACAAAAATAACTTTTTAAGATAATAACACAACTTTATTTGTTAAAATATCTTAAAACTAAAAATATAAATCAAAAAAGCCCCGCTATTTGGGACTTTCTGTTTAGAATTAAATTGTTAGTTCTTAATAAATTTCATATCTGAACTTCCTTTATCCGACTTTACTTTTATAAAGTAACTGCCGGTTCTAAGCTTTGAAACATCAATATTAGAAACTGTTCTTGCATTTGGAACCGCAATTACCAGTTGCCCCAAAATATCATAAATTGCAAAGGATTGTATTTCTATATCCTGCTTAGTCCCAATATTCAAAATATCATGTGCAGGGTTTGGATAAAAAGTAAAATAATTTGAAAATTCAAAATCTTGAGTTCCTAATGTTTTAAATGTAGAAGTTGCTTTATTGGTTAAGATTGGGAAATTATAATCAAAATAAATATTAGCATCATTAGTAAATGAATCACCTACTTTTAAGGTTGGTTTTGTTTTAATTTTAAAAGCGACATAACCGTCATTACTATCGTCATCGAAAGGAAGATTGATGTTTTCAAAAATGAATTCTACTTTGTTTTCTTCTGAAATTTTAGTTGCAAATGAATGGCTTGAACTTGTTGGAATTAATGTTGATAGATCAAATTTAGATAAATCGATCATATCTTTTACTACTATATTCTGAGCCTTATAGGTTCCTGTGTTTTCAAAACGAATCATATAATGAACATATTCGCCAATTAAATTGGGGGTAATTACATCACCTTCAAGACACGTTTTATCGTTTGGATCGTGAGAAGCTACTACAATTTGATTTAAAGCAAAAGTATTATCTAAAGGAGTTTCATCTCTATCCTGAGATGTAACCGTTGTTGTGAATTTTAAAATGTCCCCTGCATTTACCGCAGGAGTTTCTGTTGGTTTGTTTACACTTATAGTAAATAAAATTTCTTTACTTTCGAAAGGTTTTAAATTACTAAAATTCCATTCTATATTATCAGCTTTTTTACTTGCTAATGATGTGTTTGAAGAAATGTAATCTAAAATATTATCATCAAATTTCAGATTAATAGAACCTGATAGTTCAATATTTCCTTTGTTTTTATAAACAATTTTATACATTGCATCAAAACCAGGTCTTGCCGGTTCTAAGGGAAGTAAAACAATTTCTAGATCCGGATGATTACCATTTGCTGTTATGCAAAAATTTTGAGCAACTGAACTTGTTTTAGCTGGAAAAGTTAGTGTAGCCGCTGTGGGAGAAATATTAAAATAGGTAGGTTTTTCTAAAATTGGAGTTATATTATGATTTCCTGCCTGAACCGGAATAGAATAATTTCCTGAGGCATTTGCAATAAAATTTCCATTTGTTATACCGTTTGCAATTTTAAAGTTTAGATATGGATAAACAATGTCCAAAGCGTCACAACCATTTTTGTTCATATCCAAACGAGTATTACCCTGAATAACATAAAAGGTACCTCCTGGAACAAAAGTACAATAAGAATTTACGTTACAAGTAGCTGAATAACCATATTGATCAATTTTACTCTGCACTAAGGCCAGATCTTCTTCGTCTGCGCAAACGTATACTAAATTATCATTGTTTTGAAAATCTAAAGTAGGCCATCTTAAATTATTACTTTTAATGAATAAACTTTTTAGTTCATTATTTTGACAACTTAAACCCTGCATCTTAGATAAAGCTGAAAGGTTCAAACTTGTTAATTTATTGTATTCACAAGATAAAAATTCTAAATTAGTTAAATTCGAAATATTTAAACTCGATAAATTATTATTAAAACACCTTAAATCTGTCAAAGCAGTTAAACCTGAAAGATCCAATTCAGCCAGTTGATTTTGATAACAATGTAAGTTTGTCAAATTTGTGCAACGTGTGGTATTTAAATTTATTAATTCATTATTTGTACAAAACAAACCTTGCAACCTAATTAAATTGGAAACATTTAAACTTGATAGTTTATTATAATCACATTTAATTTCTTGCAAATTGTTACATTCTAAGACACTTAAATTAGATAATTTATTAAAAAAGCAGCTTAATTTAAGTAAATTGACACAACCAGTCACATCTAAATTTGATAGTAAATTAGAATAACAATCCAAACGTTCTAATTTAACTAAATTCAAAACATTCAAACTTGACAGTAGATTATTGTTACAATAGATTTCTCTTAAATTATTTAAGCCTGAAGTATCTAAACTAGATAATTTATTATTTGGACAATATAAAGTTCTTAAATTAGTCAAATTCAAAACATTCAAACTTGTCAACTGATTATCATTACAGTGTAATTCTTGCAAATTAGTTAAACCCGAAATGTTAATACTTAATAATTGACTAGATCTGCAATTTAAACCCTTTAAATTAACTAAAGCCGAAACATTTAAGTCTGTTAATTTGCTAACGCCACAACTCAAATAAATAAGATTTGTAAAATTCTCAATACCACTTAAATCACTAATTGATGTACCGCTTACATCTAATCTTTTTATAGCTAGTGCTTCGCTAACTTCGATTTCACCATTATTATTGGTGTCTATTGGCTGATAAGATGAAACTGACCAAATACCATTAACAGTAATATAAAGCGGTGTTTGTGTCGATGCAATTGTATTATTAGAATTTGCAGCCAGCAACTTAGCTTTAAAATTAGCGTCAGGAAAATTAATAACCTGCGCATTCAAACCATTAAAAAAATATAAAAACAAAACCAAAGAGTAGATTTTTTTCATAAAGGGGTATTTTCGAACAAAAATAACTTTTTATGATTATAACACAACTTTTTTTGTTAAAACATATTAAAAGCAAAAGTATAAAGCAAAAAAAGTCCCACATTGCTGTGGGACTCTCTGTATTTAGATAAACTTAAGAATTATTTTTTCTCAGTTTTTTCCATTTTAGCTTTCAATGCAGCTAATACATCATTATTATCTCCTAAAGTTGCAGCTGGTGCATTTGTAGAAGAGTTAGATGAAGTATTTTCAGTTGCAGCTTTCACGTTTTTCTCTTCTTCTTCACGGAAGATAGCAGTGTGAGAAGCAACTACTCTTTTGAATTCTTTATTAAATTCGATTACTTTGAAATCAGCAGTATCACCTTTTTTCAATTTCTTTCCGTCTTCTTTTTCAAGGTGACGAGTAGGAATGAAAGCAACGATATCATCTCCGAATTCTACAGTAGCTCCTTTGTCAACGATTTCAGAAATTTCACCATTGTGGATAGTTCCTACAGCGAAAGAATCTTCGTATTGATCCCAAGGATTAGCAGTAGTTTGTTTGTGACCTAAAGATAATTTACGTCCTTCAACATCTAATTCTAATACAACTACATCAAGTTTCTCACCAACATTTACAAATTCAGATGGGTGTTTGATTTTCTTAGTCCAAGAAAGGTCAGAAATGTAGATTAATCCATCAATTCCTTCTTCTAATTCTACGAAAATACCAAAGTTTGTAAAGTTTCTAACGATACCTGTATGTTTAGAACCTACTGGGTATTTAGAAGTAATATCAGTCCATGGATCTTGAGTCAATTGTTTGATACCTAATGACATTTTACGGTCATCTCTATCTAAAGTTAAGATAACAGCCTCAACAACATCTCCAACTTTTACGAAATCCTGAGCAGAACGTAAATGAGTAGACCATGACATTTCAGAAACGTGAATTAAACCTTCAACACCTTCAGCAACTTCGATAAATGCACCGTAATCAGCGATTACAACTACTTTACCTTTTACTTTATCACCAATAGTTAAATTAGCATCTAAAGCATCCCATGGGTGAGCGTTTAATTGTTTCAATCCTAATTGAATTCTTGTTTTCTCATCATCGAAATCAAGGATTACAACGTTTAATTTTTGGTCTAATTCAAGAACTTCACTTGGGTGGTTGATTCTACTCCAAGAAAGGTCAGTAATGTGAATTAATCCGTCAACACCACCTAAGTCAATGAACACACCATAAGAAGTAATGTTTTTAACAACACCTTCTAATACTTGTCCTTTTTGTAATTGACCGATGATTTCTTTTTTCTGTACTTCGATATCAGCCTCGATAAGCGCTTTATGAGATACAACAACGTTTTTGAATTCGTGGTTAATTTTTACCACTTTGAATTCCATCATTTTGTTTACATATACATCGTAGTCTCTAATTGGCTTAACGTCAATTTGAGATCCTGGTAAGAAAGCTTCAATTCCAAAAACGTCAACGATCATACCACCTTTAGTTCTGCATTTTACAAAACCATTAACGATTTCTCCTGTTTCGTTTGCAGAAATAACTCTATCCCATGATTTAATAGTACGTGCTTTTCTGTGAGATAATACTAATTGACCTGTTTTGTCCTCACGGATGTCGATTAATACTTCTACTTTGTCACCAACTTTTAAGTTTGGGTTGTAACGGAATTCGTTTAAAGAAATAACACCTTCCGATTTTGCATTGATATCAACGATAACGTCTCTATCTGTAATTCTAACAACTACACCTTCAACTACTTCTTCTTGATCTGTAGCGATGAAAGTTTTTGATACTAAGTCTTCGAATTCTTGTAAGTTTTTCTCATCTACTGCATCGATACCTTCTTCGAAGTTATGCCAGTTAAAATTTGCTAAAAACTCTTCTTGTGATTTTAATTGTTCAGACATGCTGATAAAAAATTTGTATTCTGCTTTTCTTGAGTTTCATAAAGCGATAGAAAAAACAGAAGTTGTTTTACATAAATAGTTGATACCTAATGGAAACTCTTCTCTGCCAAAAGGTTTGCAAAATTAATACATTTATTTGTAATAGCAAAACAATTCGATATGATAATCAGTCTATTGTTCAGCAGCAGCAATTTTAAGGGTTTTCAAGACCTGAAGTCCCGCTTTCACTCTTATCTTTTATGGTGAACCCCACCATAAAAGGATAACCGCTCTATCGGGGGTATATTAGAGTTTTTATTGTTTTTAAGAACTTTAGATTCTTAAATTAGTTCTGTAACAAACCCGACAGGTTTACTACGCGTAACTATCCTTAGATAATTATTTATTTTCCACTTTTATTTTTTTCTCTACAAAAGAAATTATTTGTCGAAAGTTCTCTGTTCCTACTTCAATCTCTCCTAATATATAAGGCCGATAATCTTTAGTAATTAAAATAAGGTTATCTTCTTTAACAAAGTGAACACCAAAATTTTCCCAATCAGTAACTATTGTATGATTTTCAAAATTCATTATCCAGGATTTCTCCGTCAGTTCTAATGTAGCAATCTCTACATCTTTAAAACTATCATTATATTTTATTTTAGCACTCTCAAATTTCTTGTATTGTGATTTGATTTTCAAATAATAATAAACAAATGGAATAAAATTAGACAATCCAAAAATTAATAAAAAATAACCAATTCCAAATATATTTGGTCGATTATAAATTAAAGCAACTCCCGTTACAATTAAAAGGATACCTAAATATTGGGAGTTTTTATAATATGAAATCTTTCGTTTCCAGGTAATATCAAACAATAAATCCATTTGATTATTATAAACAACTTCATCAAAAACTAATTCGTACTTCATATTTATTTGTTTCCTTAATTCAAAACTGAAAAAGCGAATTTAAATAATAAGTTTTAATAGTTTAAATGATAATGGAAAATTTCAAAATTCTTACTTTTATATAATGCTTAGAACTCTCGACGAAATAAAACTACAAATAGATGCGTTCCATAAAAACGGACAAGTCATCAATGCTGTTTACTGGCTTTTGAAAAAATACAATCTCAACAACAAAAACTTAAAAGGATTCGAATTTAGAGAAAGCGCCAAGCCTGATTTTATCTTAATGACCACTGAAGGCGATTTTGGACAACCACAAATCATCCGAATTCCTAAAAATACTTTCGAATTTCCTTTAGAATTAATGCTTGTTTTAATTGCTCACGAAATGGTGCACGTGAATCAAAAAACTCAAAAGCCATATGTATTAGATAAAAATGAAAGAGAATGGCAGGCCTATTACGAAATGAATTTTCATACTCAGTTTCCACAAATTCCCCAAATATCCAACTTTCATAAAAAATTCTTCGCCAACAAAGCCCTCGAATACTACAACCGAATGGGAGAAGGTTCTGATCTGCAGCAAAAATATGCTCATCAAAAAAAGCAAGTCGAAGATTTGATCGCTTCTTTAAAATAACTTTATTTATTAATCAACAAAATAATAAATAAGTCCCAAAACCAAAATAAAAAACAAGGCAGACATAATTCTGGTACGTTTTTGTTGCCTATAATCAATACTATAGTTTTCCGGATCAATATAGTGATTCGGAAAAATAACAGGGTCAACAGTAATATCAGGACGATTATGTGCAACTCCTAATAAATATGTTCTTATCAACTCTAATCGATTTGCATAAAACATGGCAAAAAAAAGTCTTCCTAAAAAAGCGTCATTATGAACTATTACCTTATTATCAATCAAAACCGGCCAATAAAACTGATCGTATAATGATTTCATTGGTCTTGTCGATGTAATATCATATTTGGGAGGTTCAAAAACATGCTCCAGCTTTTCTCTTTTAGCAAAACTGCTCAAGGGTAAATCTTTGACAATTCTGTTATTAAATGTATTCAAATACCGAATTCCTTTTTGGTCGATTATAGTAGTGGTAGACATTTTTTTTCTGGAATAAATCAGCAATACTACTATACCTGCTAAAGCAATAAAAAAGATCAAAAACAAAAAAACGGAAGCAATTACATCTAACCCCATTTCTTCTTGGGAGCTAAAAAGTAAAAAGACAATTCCTGCAACGAAAAAAAGAACAAAACAGACCCAGAATAAACCAAAGATAAAATTCAGTAATACTATTGGTTTTGAGCTTATAGCCCTAAAAGGTGGAATTGTTTTTTCTTAACTGTGCATATTATACTCTAAAGATAAATAATCAAATATACATATAAACAAAAAAAAGAAAAGCCCGCTTTCGATAAATAGAAAGCGGGTTTTTAAATATAATTTATAAGCTTTTAATGACTCAAATTTTCTATTTCCTTAGGGTCATGTTTGTGTTTAAACAAAATCGCAAAAGCAATTGCGATAACCAACGCATAAGCTGCAAACGACAACCAGATCGTGTGCCAGTCTTTCATTAAAATTGGCTCTGCAAAAATTCCATCTCTAGTAATTGAATTCCCTTGTCCTTTTACAAAATCAAGCATTTTAGAATTTGTAGTTTCTGTTTGTAAAAATCCAGCTAATTCAGTTGTATTGCCAAATGATTTGGTAAAGAAGCGATCAATCGCCCAACCAGAGGTTAAACTTCCTAAGACAGCTCCTACTCCATTGGTCATCATCATGAATAATCCCTGAGCCGATGAACGTATTTTAGAATCGGTATTGCTTTCTACGAATAATGAACCTGAGATATTAAAGAAATCAAATGCCATACCGTATACAATACATGACATGATAATCATCCATAAACCTCCTACAGGATCTCCAAATGCAAATAACCCGAAACGCAACACCCAAGCCAGCATACTAATCAACATGACTTGTTTGATTCCAAAACGTCTTAAGAAAAACGGAATCGCCAAAATAAATAACGTTTCAGATACCTGAGAGATCGACATAATAATAGTCGAATACTGAATTACAAAAGAATCTGCATATTTAGGAAAATGTTTGAATTCATCTAAAAATACATCTCCGTAAGCATTTGTTAATTGCAAAGCACCTCCTAAAAACATAGAAAACACAAAGAACAAAGCCATTTTATAATTTCCAAATAACTTAAAAGCTTCTAAGCCTAAAGTTTCTGTTAATGTAGCATCTTCTTTTGTTAGACGTTGTGGTTTACATTTTGGCAATGTAAAAGCGTAAAATCCAAGAATCAACGCACCAACTCCGGCAATATAAAACTGATACTCTGTTGCCTTGCTTCCACTTAAATTAGTGATCCACATTGCAGCAATAAAGCCAATAGTTCCCCAAACACGAATTGGGGGAAAATCTTTTACTATGTTTTTATTATTTAATTTTAGCGAAGTATACGATATCGAATTACTCAATGCAATTGTAGGCATATAGCAACACATTGCAGCAAACATTACATATATAAAATTATCCGGTGTAGTAACTTGTGCGATACCAAATAAAACTAAGGCATAAATTATATGCAGGAAACCATATAATTTTTCAGCATTTACCCATCTGTCGGCAATGATTCCGGTAAGAGTAGGCATGAATAAAGAAGCAATTCCCATGGTTCCGAAGACAAGACCAAATTGGGTTCCTTCCCAATTTTTAGTTCCAAACCAATAATTTCCAATTGTTATAAGCCAGGCTCCCCAAACAAAAAATTGAAGAAAGCTCATTATAATCAACCTGTTTTTAATTCCCATATGATGAAATTGTCTTTTGAATAATAAATGAAGCGGTAAAACTACCATTAAAATAAATATCTACAAAAATTTAATTCGTTTTTACAACATCATTTACTAATTCTAAAACAGCAGCGAACTGTTCTTCTCTGCTTAAGTAAGAATTATCTATTTCTATGGCGTCATCTGCAATCACTAAAGGAGAATCTTCACGGTGTGTATCGATATGATCTCTTTCTACTACATTTTTCAAAACATCTTCATAAGATACGTTATCACCTTTTTGCTGTAATTCATCAAAACGTCTTTGTGCACGGGTCTCAGCGCTGGCTGTCATGAAAATTTTAAGTTCTGCATTCGGAAAAACAACTGTTCCTATATCCCTACCGTCCATTACAATTGCTGCGTTTTTTCCCATTTCTTGTTGTTGTTCTACCAATTTAGAACGTACTTCAGAAACTTCTGCTACTTTACTTACAAAATTAGAAACTTCAATAGTTCTGATTTGTTTTTCGACGTTCTCACCATTCAGGTATATTTCCCCAAAACCTAAATCAACATTAAACTTAAATTCCAGCTGAATTTTAGGTAACGATTCTTTTAAAGCATTTTTGTCAAAAAAATCAGCTCCAATAAACTGCTTTTGCATTGCAAAATAGGCAACTGCACGGTACATCGCTCCGGTATCGACATAAACATATTCAAGCTCTTTTGCTAATTGTTTTGCCAAAGTGCTTTTTCCTGTTGATGAGAATCCATCAATAGCAATGGTAATTTTTTTCATTTTTGTTTTTTAATTTAATTCAGTTATGCTTTTGCTGTACAAATTCAATTCTTCTCTGCATACTTCGTCATCGCACTTTCTAAAACATTCTGCGAATATAAAACACTATTGAATAGAAGTAAAAATAAAATATAGTATTTCATGAAATTTTAGTGAGAGAAGATTTAAAACAAGCACAAAAAAAATTATCAGTAAAAAAAAATATTTACTGATAATAGTATCATTTCAATGTGAAGTTTGTTTTTTTTTTCTTTTGGTATTAAGCCCCGTTTTTAATAGTAAACATCCAAAATAATTTTCGACTTTGAGTTGTCGATTATCTTTTCAATTCTTTTAAAAAATTGCTCGTTAACCATTGGACATCCATGACTATTACTGATATAATAATCCTGCTCTTCATAAGGGACAGCAGAGTAATAATGCAAAACAATAGCTCTTTTTAATGCATTATTATTTGTCTCGTCAAGGCCGTTTAGTTTATAAGATTTTCCGAATCCGCCTTTATAGCAGTTTTCGATAACATATCTTCCTAATGCGGTGCAGTTTGAATTTGGCGTATTGCTAAATCTTAAACTTCCCTTTACTCCGGTTTCAGATCCTGAACCATGAGCCACTAATCCCTGATCTAAAATTTTATTGTTTACAAGATCATAAACAAAAAAACGATTTTTACCTGACGGTATTCTCATGTCTACAAAAAATGCAATTTTAGTATTGTACTTAGGATCAATACTAATCATGTTTTTTATTTCGCTTATTCTGGTATTCATTCTCTCTAGTTCAAGAGTAGACATGACTTCTTTTTTATAGTAGTGCTTTGTACCCGTAAAAAACCCTACAGTCATGAACAAAAACAAACTGAATATTTTCATATAATTATTGAAAATTTAAAATTAGACCAAAAAGACTTGTATTAGCTGCCAATGTATATCTTGAATACGAATAATTAAACTTAAACTTATTCATTTTTAAACCAAACCCTAGTGAGATTCCTGAAAAATTACGTTGTTCGTCAATCCTTAATTCTTCTCCTCTTCTAAAATTATATCCTAAACGCAAATTAAATGCCTTCTTGGGGAAAAGTTCCAATCCAAAAACAACATGTCGCAAAGCATTATTTACAAACGAAACTTTCTCGTTACTTGTTGATCCATCAATATTGGTTTCGCCACGAACGGGATTCGAAAAAGAGATGTTCCATTGTTGCAAATTCTCTAAAGTAAGATGCCAACGAATAGGTACATGTTCTAATTCTTGCGAAACACCAGCAATGATTTCAAAGGGCAAATTCTCTTGTATTCCTGAATAAGTAGTAAACTGTGTTCCTATATTTCGAAATACTAGGGCCAAATTTACATTATTTTTTTGAATTTCATACATAATTCCCACATCAATTGCACCACCAATCGAATTATAACTTTCTAGAGTTGAAGTTATTAACTTAGCATTAGCTCCAATATGCAGGTCTGTAAAAGGAATATTATAAGCGTAACCCAGGGAAAGAGCGCCTTCACTCCCTGTAAAATCTGATGTTACCTGACCATTTTCGTCATAACCTTCAAACGAACCATAGTTTACATAACTTATTCCTGCGTAAAATGTTTGCACATGTCGATCGTAAGTATAAGCATAAGAAGCTGTTCCGTAAGAGGCTTCTCCGTAGTAATTACCATAATTCATTGCAAGGTGATTGTCCATATCTTCGTTTAAAGCTGCCGGATTAGACATCGCCTGATTGACATCTTCATCATAAATCGTTATATTTTTCCCTCCTAACGCTGCCTGCCTTGGTGACGTCGTTAAATTAAGAAACTGATAAGTGTAACGCCCTCCTATTTGCCCGAAAGAAACGGAACAAATTAACATAAATAAAAGTAAAACGAATCGTTTCAACATGCTTTTGGGGCGAATCCTATATGGGAATAACGCAACTGCGAAGATAAAATTATATAACTTATAAAAAATAAAAAAACTCCAAATTTAAAATTCCTAATTATAACTAAATTCCAATCTTTTGAAATTCCAAATTCCAATTGTAAGTGAGACCAAATTAAATAAAAATTCTAAAACTGAAATAGGTTCAAAAATAAAAAATTCCAAACTCCAAAACTGAGTTATCAGATTGGAATTTGGAATTTTAAAATATTAAAATTTAACTTTAAAATTTTATTTTAAAATTTTTGCGTTCTTAACACTTTGATCTGTTATAGCCAAAGCCAGAACTTCGCTCATTTCTTTTACGTAATGAAAAGTCAGACCTTCAAGATATTCTGCTTTGATTTCATCGATGTCACTTTTGTTTTCATGACATAAAATGATTTCTTTGATATTGGCTCTTTTTGCTGCCAGGATTTTTTCTTTGATTCCGCCCACTGGTAAAACTTTTCCACGAAGCGTGATTTCACCTGTCATAGCCAGACTTTTCTTTATTTTCTTTTGCGTTAGTAAAGAAACCAAAGAAGTTAACATCGCAATACCCGCACTTGGACCGTCTTTTGGCGTTGCACCTTCCGGAACGTGTAAGTGAATGTTATATTTTTGAAACAGTGCTACATCCAATCCTAATTTCTTAGCATTGGCCTTAATATATTCTAAAGCAATCGTAGCCGATTCTTTCATGACATTACCCAAATTACCGGTAATTGTCAGCGAACCTTTTCCTTCTGATATTAAAGATTCGATAAACAAAATATCTCCGCCAACACTTGTCCAGGCCAAACCCGTAACAACTCCTGCAACATCATTATTTTCGTATTTATCGCGCTCTAATCTTGGTACACCCAAAACTTTTACGATATCTTCATCACTAACTTTTTTATTGTACTCCTCTTCCATTGCAACTGATTTTGCTGCGTTACGAATCACCTGCGCAATTTTAGTTTCTAAGTTACGAACACCAGATTCGCGTGTATAACCTTCTACGATTTTCTCTAATTGTTTTTTACCAATCGTTAAATCTTTAGCAGTTAGTCCGTGTGCTTCTAGTTGTTTTGGAAAAAGGTGTCTTTTTGCGATTTCTACTTTTTCTTCAATTGTATAACCTGACATCTTAATTACTTCCATTCTGTCACGTAAAGCCGGCTGAATAGTTGCCATATTGTTAGATGTCGCAATAAACATTACTTTCGATAAATCATACCCCATTTCAAGGAAATTATCATAAAAAGCATTGTTTTGTTCCGGATCTAGAACTTCTAATAAAGCCGAAGACGGATCACCGCTGTTTCCGCTAGAAAGTTTATCTATTTCATCTAAAATAAAAACAGGATTTGATGTTCCGGCTTTCTTTAAACTCTGAATAATCCTTCCCGGCATTGCACCAATATACGTCTTTCTGTGTCCGCGAATCTCTGCTTCGTCACGTAATCCACCTAATGAAATTCGAACATATTCACGACCTAAGGCTTCTGCAACTGAGCGTCCAATAGATGTTTTACCAACTCCCGGAGGTCCTGTTAAACATATAATTGGCGATTTCATATCGTTACGAAGTTTCAACACAGCCAAATGTTCGATCATTCTTTTCTTAACCTCTTCAAGTCCAAAATGATCTTTATCTAATATTTTCTGAGCATGTTTCAAATCGAATTTATCTTTCGAATATTCGCCCCAAGGCAATTCTAAAAACAATTCTAAGTAATTACGCTGAATTCCAAAATCAGGTGATTGCGGATTCATACGGCGCATTTTAGACAATTCTTTTTCGAAATGTTTCTGCGTTTTTTCGTCCCATTTTTTGGTTTTCGCTTTCAGTCCCATTTCGTCCATTTCCTCCTCTTGCGAAACGCCACCCAATTCTTCCTGAATGGTTTTCATTTGCTGATGAAGGAAATATTCACGTTGTTGCTGATCTAAATCAAAACGAACTTTTGACTGAATGTCATTTTTCAATTCTAACTTTTGCAGCTCAACGTTCATATAACGCAAAGTTTCAAGCGCTCTGTCTTTTAATCCGTTTATCGATAATAGACCTTGTTTTTCTTTTACCGACAAATTCATATTCGAAGAAACAAAATTGATCAAAAACGACTGGCTTTCAATATTTTTAATCGCAAAAGTAGCTTCTGAAGGAATGTTTGGACTTTCCTTTATGATTTGAATGGCCAATTCTTTTACAGAATCTAAAATAGCTGTAAACTCAGTATCGTTTTCTTCAGGACGATCTTCCGAAACTTCTTTTATTGTTGCAGTAATATAAGGCTCTTCTGAAACAACTTCGTCTATCTCAAAACGTTTTTTTCCTTGCAAGATAACCGTAACATTTCCGTCAGGCATTTTTAAAACGCGCAGAATTCTTGCTACAGTTCCTATTTTATGAATATCATCTTTTGATGGATCTTCGTCTTCCTCATTAATTTGAGAAACTACTCCAATGATCTTTCCGCCGGCATTCGCATCGTTTATTAATTTAATCGATTTGTCTCTTCCTGCAGAAATAGGAATAACAACTCCCGGAAATAAAACAGTATTACGTAAAGGCAAAATAGGTAATGAAAGAGGAAGCTCCTCATTGTTCATTTCCTCTTCGTCTTCTGGAGTTAATAATGGAATCAATTCTGCTTCTGAATCAAATTCTTGAAGTGACAGATTGTCAATTGTGAGTATTTTATGGTTTGACATAATAGTATATAAGTCGTTTTGTCATTAAAATTTTAATACTAACTGCAAATGTAGTCTTAGATTCATTAATTTGTAATAAAAATATTCTAAGCACTTCATTTACAAGATAGATCGTTAAAATAGACAATCACTATGCCAAAATGAGGCATGATTGATCTATTTTAGATAGCCAATCTAGTAAAATCAAATTGTACTACCAAAAAAAAATCCACACAAAGGTGGATTTGATGTCTTTACTATTTTTATTACTACAGATCATCAGTATTTATACCAAAAGAGCCTGTAATTGTTTTTTTCTTACCGGTAGTAAAATTACTAACCACAAAATTGAAAGTACCTTCTATCTTTGTTGCTGTTTTTAAAGTAATGGTTAGCGAACCTGATTCAGTATTGTACAAAAGATCATCTAAAATACAAGATGCACTCGCAACATTTACAAGTTCCTCTCCCCCTCCATTCAATATAGCACTCGAGGCCTGATATGTGCCAACGCCATATGATTGACTAATACCTATACGCACACTATCATCACTACCTCCGTTTTTCACCCCTACTATGCTATAATAAGGATGAACACCACTTGAGTTTACACTTGCAACATCAATATCATTTTCAGCAAACCCAACCCCGTCTATTTTAGCGTTTAAAAAACCGTCAGATTCCACTACAGGTGCATTTTCTGTATAGGGTATATTAGTAAAGGAACCATTCGTAATTATTTTTGTTTCGGTTTTATCATCACCTATATCTCTAAAACCTGTAAATTGAAATGTTCCTGAAATTGTTTTTTTAGTTTTATCTACAGCTGTAATGGTAACAAGTGCAGTATCTGTATAATTTTTTACTCCAAAAAATTCTGCAACTTCGTTTGATGCACTTATAAATGGATTTTCGGTAGTCGCTGTCACTGAACCATAAGACAGTACAAATTTTTCTCCATCATCTTCACTATTGGCCCATGTATAAGTTCCCACTTTATTACTTGGCAAAGTTATTTGAATTAAATCTTTATTAGCTGTTCTAATTCCTGCAATAAGTACAAAATTATCTGTTACAATGGCACTCGAACTATTAGCAACAAAAGCATTTCCTCCTACAGTTGCCTTAAAAACTCCTGTTCCGTTCGGATTATTTCCGTTTCCATTACCAGTCTCCTGATTGCCATTATTATAATTGAGTCCATCCTCAAAGTCTTTAGTACAAGATGTAAAAGATATTCCTAAAGCAAAAAGTAAAAGAAATAAAAGAGTATTTTTTTTCATATATAGTTATTTTTCGGCTACAAATATAGATTTAAAAAAATGAAATAAAAATCCTACTATAGATATTATTGGCATCTTTTTAATATTTTCAATTTCTGATCATCACAATTATTATTAAAAAAAATAAAATTATTTTTAGCAAAACTGTAACAAACCAAAAAAAGCACCGTCCTTATAAAAAACTAGCAATCATTACTTGAGTATAACTAACCAAAATATCGAAGAATTAATCGCGCTTTGTAAAGAAAACAATCAAAAAGCACAATTCGAAGTTTACAATCGCTACAGTAAAGCCATGTATAATGTGGCCTACCGTATTGTAAAAGATGAACATTTTGCACAAGACGTCATGCAGGAAGGTTTCCTTAAAGCTTTTACAAAAATAAATGACTATAAACAAGAAGTAGCTTTTGGGGCATGGTTAAAGAAAATAATTGTCAATTATAGTATTGACTTTTATAAAAAAAATAATGCTTTTCAGGTCGAAGATTTGAGCAAGACATTATATAAAATAGAAGAAAATGACAGCTTTTTTTCTGAAAATATAGATTTGAATTCACTTAAAGTGAAACAGGTTTTAGATGCCATTTTAAGTTTAAAAGACAATTACCGCATGGTTTTAACGCTTTTTTATATTGAAGGGTATGATCAGGAAGAAATTTGCGAAATTTTAAACATCAGTTATGCCAATTGCAGAACGACCTTAAGCAGAGCAAAGGAAAGTTTGCGCAAAAAATTAGAGGAGATATGAAATTGCCAATACCGAAAAATTTGTGCGCACAAATCATGAAAAAAGCGATAACAGATTCACCACTAAAAAATAAATATTACATATATGAAAAAGGAAAATGACGATTTAGATCAATTATTTGAAAAATTTGAGAATCAGTGGGATGTAAAAAGAATGAATGCTGACCATCAGGTTGATTTCTTAAATAAATTAAACAACAAGCAACCTAAGAAAAAGAATTACGCTGTTTGGGCCATCGCTGCATCAATTGTAGTGCTGCTAGGGGTATCTCTATTTTATAATAATAACGAAAAGCCTAAGGAATTCAAATTTGCCTCTAAGGAAACCCAGCGTACTGATTCTATCTTTAGTATTTTAATTGATAATGAGCTAGTTAAATTAAAAGAAAAAAGCTCACCGGAAAATGAGCAAATCATTAATGATGCCTTAAAACAGATGAAAGTTTTTGATGCAGATTATGCAAAGATTCTAAAGGAAGTTCAAAAAAATGGTGAAAACAAACAAATCATTTACGCTATGATCAGCAATCTGCAAACCCGAATTTCTTTTTTGCAAACGGTTTTACAGAGAATTGAAGAAAACGAAAAATTTAAAAACACAACTGATGAAAAAACATTATAACATACTTATTTTATTCATTTTGATTCCCTTTTTAGGATTCTCAAATGATGATACTTTTATTTCTAAAGAAAAAAACATCAAGAAAACCTTTATTGTTAATTCTAATGCAGGAATTGATATTGAGAACAAATACGGTAACATTACTATAAGTACCTGGGACGAAAACAAAATTGATCTGGATATTACCATTAAAGTTTCCGGAGGAAATGAAAACTGGGTAAACGAAAGATTAAAAAGTATCGATGTCGATATTAATGCCCTGAAATCTATGGTTACAGCCATTACCAACATTGGAAACTCTTCACTAAAAAGCAGAGGAAGCAGCAATAGTTTTGAAATTAACTATGTGATAAAAATTCCGAAAAACGGAACCGTAAAACTCAATAATAAATACGGGAATATTACCACCCTAAACTTAGAATCTACCACTGATATTGCTTGTAAATATGGTAAGATTAACATTGCAAAACTAAATGGAACCAACAATAGAATTGCTATTGGTTACAGCCAAAACTCAACTATCGATTATATTAAAAACGGTAACATTGAAGCGCGTTATTCTGGTTTAAAAATTAATGAATCAGGAAACTTAAATCTTGATGCCAACTATACCGATATTTCGCTGCAGCAAGGGCAAAACATAAAATACGAAGGTAACTATGGCAGTTTTAAATTTCAGGAAATAAATTCGCTTGTTGGTTTAGGAAATTACCTAACCGTTTCTATTGGCGAAATCTCTAACAACCTGACTATTGATGCAACGTACTCAAAAATAAATGTAGAATTACTAAACGAAAGGGCTAAGAATGTTAATATCAATACCGGATACACCAATGTAGCTTTGGGTTTTAATACAAACTTTTCTTTTGATTTTGATATTAATACAAAATACGGAAGCATCAAAAATGACAATTCTTTAGATATTTCTGTAAGTGAAGTCAAAAACAATTCTAAAAAAATAAGTGGTTACAATAAGAAAAAAGGACAAAGTAAAGTAATCGTTAATTCTAATTATGGTAATGTAATCCTTACCAGAAAACAATAATAAGATCATAAATCAATCAAAAACAACAATTTAACAATCAAGACAATGAAAAAAACTTTTGAACTATTCGTATTTAGCGCATTATTAATAAGCTCTGTTGGAAATGCACAGTGGTCATCAAATAATAAAATTAAAGGAAACGGTAAGGTAATTTCGGATACCAGAACCACATCAGATTATGATGCTATAAAAGTTGCAGGCTCATTTGATGTCGATCTGGTAGCAGGAAAAGAAGGCAAAATCATCATTAAAGGAGAGGAAAATCTAGTTTCGGCTATAAAAGTTGAAGTCGAAGGTAATGTTTTAAAAATCTATGTTGAAAAAGGCAGTAATATCCGACCAAGCATTGGTAAAAAAATTGAAGTTACTGTTCCTTTCGAAAAAATATCAGAAGTAAGTTTGTCAGGTTCAGGTAATGTTCAGTCTAAAAATGCAATCAAAACTGATAAGTTTGTAGCAAAACTTGCAGGTTCAGGAAACTTTGATCTAGACGTAAACTCAAGTGATTTAGAATTAAATTTAAGTGGTTCGGGAAATATACGTCTAAAAGGAAACTCAGATAGCTTAACTAGCAAACTTGCAGGATCAGGAAATATTGAAGCTTCAAATTTAAAAGCGAAAAATGTTGATGTAAACGTTTCAGGATCTGGCAACAGCCGTGTTAATTGTGTAGAAAGTTTAACCGCAAGAATTGCAGGTTCTGGTGATATCAAATACAGCGGAAATCCAGAAAAACGAGATGTAAAAGTTTCTGGTTCTGGAAGTATATCAAAAGCATAAATACTAAGACATAATAATTACGATCATCAATCAAATCAATTTGTCTCATTAAGATAAATTAAATCCCCGAAAGGCACTTTATTAATTTAAAGTGCCTTTTTTGGTACTCTTCTCAATAGAAAAATTGCTGTAATAAAGAAAACTCCTAAAACTGCAATAGCTGGACGAGGACTTCCTGTAATCTGGTCAATAATACCGTAAACACACATTCCTATTACAATTCCTATTTTTTCTGCTACATCATAAAAACTAAAGAATGAAGCCGTATCTTTTGTTTCTGGTAGTAATTTTGAATATGTAGAGCGTGACAATGCCTGAATTCCTCCCATTACAAATCCGGCAATAGTGGCCGCAATATAAAAATGCACAGGCAAATAAATAAAGTAGACAATTACACAAAATACTACCCAAATAAAGTTAATTACAATCAAGGTTGGGATATTACCGTATTTCTTTGATGCTCTTGATGTTATAAATGCTCCGATAATTCCAACTATTTGTATCAGTAGAATACAAATAATTAATCCAAAAGTTCCTTGTTCTTTTGATTCCCATTTAATTTCCTGAGCGCCAAAGTAAGTAGCGACCAACACAACAGTTTGTACCGCCATACTAGAAACAAAAAAACCACCTAAGTAACGTTTTAAAGGAATATTTTGCTGCAATAATGCCCAAACTTTCTTCAATTCCTTAAATCCATTAAATAACACAGATTTTGTTAGTTTTTCACTACTACTTTTTCTTCCTTTTGGTAAGTAATAGTAGGTATATTGACTGAATAAAATCCACCAGACACCGACCATTATAAATGAATATCGCATTGCTATTTCTGAAGCTTTTTGATTCGCTGTTCCAACAATTCCAAACCAATCAGGCTTCATGATCATTGCCAGGTTAATAAGCAATAAGATAACGCTTCCAAAATATCCTAGCGAATAACCTTTAGCGCTAATACTATCTTGTTGTTCCTCAAAGGCAATATCCGGCAGATATGAGTTATAAAAAACCAAGCTACCCCAAAACCCTATAAGTCCAAAAAAGTAAAATGCCAAACCTACATAAATATTATCTAAACTGAACCAATACAAACCCATACAAGATAAAGCACCAGTATAGCAGAAAAATTTAAGGAATGATTTTTTATTGCCTACATAATCAGCAATTCCAGATAACAACGGCGATATAAATGAAACTACTAAAAATGCCATAGCCGTAATAAAACTTATTAAAGCGGTATTTTTCAAATGCAACCCAAAAACATCTATATAATGATCACGGTCTGCAAATAAAGCTTCATAAAAATTTGGAAATACTGCCGATGCGATTGTAAGCGTATAAACAGAATTTGCCCAATCATAAAAAGCCCATGCGTTTAATAATTTTTTATCTCCTTTTTGTAAATCTTTCATAGAAATGGTTTTGTTAACAAGCTACGAATTTATCTTTTTTTTATCATAATCAAATAGAAATTTGATAAATCGTGTATTAATAAATTATAAACAATTTAAATTCTTCTACATAAAAAAAAGCTACCCTGAAAAGAATAGCTTTTGAATTATCTAATGTAACTTGTTTGTTATCTTATAACGCCAACTTTTAATGCTGTGGCTTTTGCTTCAGGAATCAATGACTTCAAGTTCGCAATCCTGGTAGCATCAGCAGGGTGAGTACTCATAAATTCCGGAGTTCCAGATGCTCCGGATTTTGCTGACATTCTTGACCAGAATGCAATTGCATCATCCGGATTATAACCAGCAATGGCCATAAGTGTCAGTCCTATTTTATCTGCTTCGGTTTCATTACTTCTGCTAAACGGAAGCATTACTCCTACTTCAGAACCAAGCCCGTAAGCCTGAGCAAAAATTTGCTGAGTCGATTCCGATTTTCCGCTTGTTGCTGCTCCTAAAGCTGCTCCACCAATTTGCTGTAATTGTGCCGCACTCATTCTTTGTGCACCGTGATTCGCCAATGCGTGAGAAACTTCATGTCCCATAACGGTAGCAAGACCAGATTCATTTTGTGTTACCGGCAAGATTCCCGAGTAAACTACAATTTTACCTCCGGGCATACACCAGGCATTCACTTCTTTATTGTCTACCAGTTTATATTCCCAACGGTAGTCAGTTAAATATTGAGCTTGTCCTAAATAAGTTAAATATTTTTCTGCTGCTTTTTTAATTTTAAGTCCAACAGCCTCTACTAATTTAGCATCTGCTGTTCCAGTTATTACCTTGTTTTCAGATATAAACTGGCTATACTGCTGAAATGAAGAGGGAAATAATTCACTGTTCGAAACGAAGTTTAAATTTTTCTTGCCTGTAACAGGATTGGTTGCACATCCCACAACTAAAACAGCTGCAAAAATCCCTGATAATAAATGTTTTTTCATGATATTTAATTTTTAACACACACAAAAATACAACTATAATTATTTTTTATTTTATATAATTACATAAAAAATTTATCAGAATTTACTTATTCACCACTAATATGAAGTTCACTGAACTCTTTATCAACAATTAAGAAGTGATTTTCTTCAAAAGCAATTTTATCAAAAGCTATTATTTCATTATCAATTTCAATTTCTGTTACTTTAAAAGGGAGTCCAATTAAGTTAATTTTATAGTTTGAATAAGGGGTATCATACTTTCCTTCTTTATGAAGCTGAACAATTAATTCTTTCTCTTTGCCAATGGTGCTAAAAGATAAAAAACTGTACCGTCCTTTTTTATAATCGTAACCGTCCTGAGCATCTTCATAAACTACAGATTTTTCCTTGCCGTTTTTAAAGTACAAATCAAGTGTTAATTCATCAAATTCAAGTTCTCCCACATATTGCTGAACCGGATATTTTGGAATTACCGCACCTGCTTTTACAAAAAGTGGAATTTCATCAAATTTGGTATCTACCCAAACTTCTCTGCCGCCTGTTGCAAATTCATTTGTCCAATAGTTATACCACTCACCTCTTGGAATATACATACGCCTACCTACAGCATTAGGTTCAAGTATTGGACATACCAATATTTGATTTCCAAAAATGAATTCATCGTTTCTGTAGTGTGTTTGGGTATCTTCCTGATCGTAATATACTAATGGTTTTAACATCGGAATTCCCTCCTCAATATACTGCCAAAACATCGTGTACAAATAAGGCAATAATTGATAACGTAAACTCACAAATTTGCGGGTAATGTTAATCACTTCTTCATCAAAAGCCCAAGGCTCCTGATTGCCGTGATCTCCAGATGAATGCGTTCTGCAAAACGGATGAAATACACCTAATTGTATCCAACGGGCGTATAATTCACCTGTTGGCTGTTCTGCAAAACCACCAATGTCTGAACCTGTAAAGCCCATTCCGGAAATACTCATTCTTTGTACCTGAATATTGGCAATCCATAAATGCTCCCAGGTGGCTACATTATCTCCTGTCCAGGATGATGTATAACGTTGCGCTCCTGAGTAAGCAGATCTCGTAATTACAAACGGACGTTTAGGATATGTAAATCGTTTTACACCATGATAAGTCGCTCTGGCCATTTGTGTGCCGTAAATATTATGCGCTTTTCTATGGCTGCAAGGGTTTCCGTCATAAACATGACGAACATCCATTGGGAATGTTTTATTAGGAACCTCCATAACAGCGGGTTCATTCATATCATTCCAAACACCTTTTACACCTATATCTGAAATTAATTCTTTAAATAATCCGGCCCACCATTCTCTAACTACGGGATTTGTGTAATCTGGAAAATTACATTCTCCTGGCCAGACTTTCCCTTTCATATAAGGTCCATCGGCTCTTTTACAGAAATAATCTTTTTCTAAAGCTTCCTGATAAACCCAGTAATCCTTATCTATTTTAATTCCTGGATCAATAATTACAATTGTTTTAAAACCATCTTCTGCCAGTTCTGCAACCATACGCTTTGGATCTGGAAAGTAATTTTTATTCCAGGTAAAACATCGAAATCCTTCCATATAATCAATGTCCAGATAAATAGCATCGCAAGGAATTTTGAGTTCTCTGAATTTTGATGTGATTTCTTTTACTTTACTCTCAGGATAATAACTCCATTTACATTGATGATATCCTAAAACCCAAAGTGGCGGTAATTCCGGCTTACCTGTTAAATCAGTATATGTTGTTACCACATCCTGCATTTGCGGGCCATAAATGAAGTAATAATTCATTTCACCGCCTTCTGCCCAAAAGCTCGAAACGTTTCTTCTTTCCTGACAAAAATCAAAGAAAGTTCTAAAAGTATTATCGAAAAAAATACCGTAAGATTGTTTGTTGTGCAAACCTATGTAAAACGGAACTACTTTATATAATGGTTCCTGATCTTTCTGGTAAGCATATTGATCGGTAGCAAAATTTTCTAATCTTTTGCCTTTTAAATTCATTTGAGTCGCTTTGTCCCCTAGTCCGTAAAAACATTCTCCATCTTTCGATGATTTACTCATTTTCACGATATTGCCACCGTATTCATAACTTTCTTCCCAGTGAAAACCAAGTTCATCTTCAAGAATCAAAAGATCGTTTAAATCATAAATAGATAAACGAAGATCTGCTTTCTGAATTTTACATTTTACCTTACTGGTTCTAATCTGGAAATAAGTCTCCTCTTCTGTAAGTTCTAAAAAATTATAACCGTGCAGCTGGGTTTTATCAATTGCATAAGAGAAATCATTACTAAAATAGCCTTTTGTTGTAAAGCGAAACCGAATTAAACTATCTCTAAGAATAGTGACTTTTAAGATTACTTTATTATCGGTATTAAAAAAAATCGAATCACCTTCATGTTCAAACGAAACGATTTTTGATGGATATAAATCGCCTTTATATTCTAATGATGTATTTGTAATCATAATGCTAGTGAGTTAATTATAAAATGCTAAATGGCTCTTTCAAACATACAAAAAAAGCATATAAACGGCTATCAATATAAGGTTTATTCACGAAAACGTTTTTTCTGAATGAGTGCTAAATTATAGCTGCGAAAACAAGTAATTCAATAATTTTAAAACGTTAAATTGATAAATTAATATTGATAAAAATAATTGCTCTTTTTTATACAAAAGAATATACTGTTACACTTAAAGGAGGTAAAAGTAATTCTACAGAAAACTCTCTGCCATCATATGCTAAAGGTTCAATTTTTAAAACACTGGAATTAGTTACTCCGCTTCCTCCATAAGTAACATCGTCGCTATTAAAAACGGCTTCTAATTTACCTTTTTTCGGAATTCCGATTCTGTACTTCTCCCGAACCACTTGCGTGAAATTACAAACCACAATTAGATTTTCATCAGGATTATTTCCCTTTCTAATATAAGATAACACCGCATTTTGATGATCAGAATAATTAATCCATTCAAAACCTTCTCCTGTAAATTGCTTTTCATATAAAGCCGGATGCGATTTATATAAATTATTCAAATCTGTAATCACTTTTTTAATACCAGAATGATAATCGTATAGTAGTAAATGCCAATCGAGGCTTTTTTCAAAATTCCATTCATCACTTTGCCCAAACTCCGAACCCATAAAAAGTAATTTGGTTCCGGGATGCGTAAACATATAGCCGTATAGCAATCGTAAATTGGCAAATTTCTGCCATTCATCACCAGGCATTTTATTGGCAATAGATTTTTTTCCGTACACTACTTCATCGTGCGAAAACGGAAGCATAAAATTTTCTGTAAAAGCATAAGTCATCGAAAAAGTTAAATCATTTTGATGGTATTTTCTATAAACCGTTTCTTTCTGAAAGTATTTTAAAGTATCATGCATCCATCCCATCATCCACTTCATACCAAATCCTAGACCTCCTGAAAAAGTTGGTCGTGATACCATTGGGAAAGAAGTACTTTCTTCTGCAATAGTTTGAACTCCATCAAAATTAGCATAGATTACCTCATTAAACTCTTTAAGAAAACTAATCGTGTCCAGATTTTCCCTTCCACCATAAATATTAGGTTCCCACTCACCTTCATTTCTTGAATAATCAAGATACAACATCGAAGCAACAGCATCAACGCGTAAAGCATCAGCATGATAATGCTGCAGCCAAAAAACGGCATTACTAATTAAAAAAGCGCGGACTTCATTGCGACCGTAATTAAAAACCAAACTTTTCCAATCCGGATGATAGCCTTTTCTGCGATCCGGATGTTCGTATAAATGCGAACCATCAAAAAAGCCCAAACCATGCGCATCATCAGGAAAATGCGACGGAACCCAGTCTAAAATTACTCCAATACCAGCCTGATGCAATTTATCAACCAGAACCATAAAATCCTGTGGTTTTCCAAAACGGGAAGTTGGTGCAAAATACCCTGTCAATTGATATCCCCACGATGGATCATAAGGATATTCCATTATCGGCATAAATTCTACGTGAGTAAAACCTGTTTCCTTTACATAATTGACCAAATCATCAGCAAGTTCTAAATAAGTCAAAAACCGATTATTTTCGCCTCGTTTCCACGAACCTAAATGAACTTCGTAAACCGAATAAGGTTTGTCTAATCCGTTCTTTTCCTTACGGGATTGCATCCATTTTTCATCCTTCCAATTGTAATCTAAATCCCAGACAACCGAAGCTGTGTGAGGCGGCTTTTCGCAGTACAAAGAAAAAGGATCTGCTTTTTCAGTTACAACTCCATTTATATTGGATTGAATTTTATATTTGTAAAGCGTTCCTTTCTCGATACCCGGAATAAAACCTTCCCAAATTCCAGAAGAATCCCAACGCACTTGTAATAAATGCTCTCCTTGTGTCCAGTAATTAAAATCACCAACAACCGAAACAGATTGAGCCGTTGGTGCCCAAACTGCAAAGTAAACGCCCTTTACTCCGTTAACTTCAACTAAATGCGCTCCTAATTTTTCATATAATTTGAAGTGTTTCCCTGCTTTGAATAAATCAATATCAAAATCAGTAAACAGAGAATACGTGATAACTTTATTCATATTTGTTTTTTATAATTGGAATGCGGATTTTTTTATTGGAATTTGGAACTTTTGTATTGAATTTTATCTTCTTTAAAACCTTATTCAATTCTAAAATTATCCGACAGTACAACTCCTTTTTTAATCACTACAATACCATCTTTTATACTGTACAATTCATTGGTAAAATTGTCTAAATGTTTACCTCCGTTAATATGAACATTGTTTCCTATACGAACGTTTTTATCTACAAGAGCATTCTTTATAAAACAATTTTCTCCTATCCCTACGTGAATTTTATTGATACTGCTTTCGTGATTCATCTCGTCAAGATCCTGATAAAAATCGTTCCCCATTACGTAACAATTCTCAAGTACAGTACCAACCCCAATTCTGGAACGAATTCCAATTACAGAACTTTTAATTTCTTTGGCGTTAATAATACAACCTTCAGAAATCAACGATTGATTGATCACTGAATTTCTAAATTTTGATGGCGGCAATAATCTTGGTCTGGTAAAAATTTTATTATCGTTATCAAATAAATTAAACTCAGGAATATCTGCCGTTAAGCCAATATTAGCTTCAAAAAAAGATTCAATATTTCCGATATCTGTCCAATACCCTTCATATTGGTAACTCAAAATCTTATGTTTACCAACAGCTTGAGGGATAATTTCTTTTCCGAAATCTTTCGTTTCCGGATCAGCCATTAAATCCTCTAATAACTGACGGTTAAAAATATAAATTCCCATCGAGGCCAGATACTTCTTGCCTTTTTCCTTCATGTGGTCACTTACTTCAGATTCCCATTCAGGTAAAAGTGATGCATCAGGCTTCTCAATAAAAGCCTCTACATAACTTTCATGACATGTTTTTAAGATTCCAAATTCAGGAGCATCTTTAGCATTTACGGGTAAAGTGGCAATAGAAATTTCTGCGTCTGCCGCAATATGAGCTTCCAGCATTTCATTAAAATCCATTTGATACAACTGATCACCGGACAAAATTAAAGCATGATCAAAATCGTGTTTTAAAAAATGTGACATACATTGGCGAACAGCATCTGCAGTTCCCTGAAACCAGGTTGGATTATCAGGAGTTTGCTCTGCCGCTAAAATATCTACAAATGACTGACTGAAAATACTAAAATTGAAAGTGTTTTTGATATGCGCATTTAGAGATGCTGAGTTAAACTGGGTCAAAACAAATATTTTAAAAATATCCGAATTAATACAATTTGAAATAGGAATATCGACTAATCTGTATTTTCCACCAATTGGAACTGCTGGTTTTGATCTGGTTTCTGTTAACGGAAACAAACGTGATCCTTGTCCTCCTCCTAAAATAATAGCAACTACATTTTTCTTTTTAAACTTCATTTTTCTCAATTATTAGGTTGTATATCTCAATATATTCTTGGCAAACTCTTTCCCATGAATGGTCAATAGCCATTCCTTTTTTTCTTATTTTATTAAAATTGACTCTATCATCGTACAGTTTCACAGCACGATTTATAGAATAACAAATATCTCCAACCGAAGCCTGATCGTGACAAATCCCATTTCCGTTGTCTCCAAAATCGATCACAGTATCTTGCAGTCCGCCTGTTCTTCTCACAATTGGCACAGTTCCATAACGTAAAGAATACATCTGATTTAATCCGCAAGGTTCAACTCTTGACGGCATTAAAATATAATCTGACCCTGCATATATTAAATGTGCTAATTCTTCATTATAACCAATAAATACATTGTAATTACCATTGTAATCATTTCTTAACTGAAGTAATTGTTCTTCTATTTGTGCATTTCCGGATCCTAAAATCAGGATATTGATATTTTCAAAATTTTCAGACAAAGCCAAAGCTGAAGCATGAGGCAATAAATCCCCTCCTTTTTCTTCGAATAAACGACCAATAAAGCTAAATAAAGGTTTCGTAGAATCAAGATCAAATTGCTCACATAACTTTTCTTTATTTTTTTGCTTACCTATTTCCAAAGTTTCAATCGAATAATTTTCAGCAATCATTTGGTCTTTTTCCGGATTCCAAACTTCAAAATCAATCCCGTTCAAAATACCTTTTGATTTATCCCTAACTGAGTTAAACAAAGATTCCAGACCATTCGCAGAAACATTAATCTCATTCAAATAACTGGGCGAAACAGTCGTAACGGCATGAGCACACTTTACTCCTACCGCCAAAGAATTAAGAGAATTATTCCATTCTAAAAATCCAACATGAATTAAATCAAACTCAGGTAAATAATGCAATTGATCAAAACCAAACCAGCCTTGGTATAAACCGTTATGAATCGTAATTACTGTTTTTAGAGTCCTTAACTTCTCATATTTATAGGCATACTTCACCAAAAATGGAATTAATCCTGTATGATGATCATGGCAATTAATAACATCAGGAACAGTTTTACGTGCAGCAATCCAATCAAGAGTTGCCATCTGAAAAGAAAAAAAACGTTCTGTATCATCCTCATACCCGTAAATATTTAGCCGGTCAAATAATTCCTTAATTTCTATGAGATATAATTCGTAACCAAGTTTATCTGTTGTTTCTTTTAAAACGCTAAATGAAAAATCGAAACTCCCTAATTTTACAGTTCCCCAATGAACACATTCAAAATTATTTTCATTTTTGAACTTCGTATCGTAACAAGGAACAACAACACGAACCTCATGACCGGCATTCGTTTGATATTTCGGCAGTGCACCAACAACATCAGCCAAACCACCAACTTTTGCCATAGGATAACACTCAGCACTGATATGAAATATTTCCATATAGAAATTTTAAACTATTTGTGAATTATTTTTTTGAATAAGCATCTATTAAAATGCTACTTTTATGTTTCCTAAATTTAGGAAAAAATAAGTAAAATTAAGGCTTCCGAAAAAAATTATTGAAATGGCAAAAAAGGCGACAAATCCTACTCAATCTTTAAAAATTCCACAGGTTATCATACTATCCAGCAAATTACTCGCTTTTATATCGCCTAAATTGGTAACCACATTTGCAGCAAAGCTTTTTACAACACCAATAAAACATAAGGTTCCAAAACGTGAGCTCGAAATGGATCAAAAAAGCACTAAGAACACTTTTTTTGTTCCTGCAATTCATAAAAATATAACCACTTACGAATATGGAAAAAGTGAACGCAAAATATTATTAGTTCATGGCTGGTCCGGTCGTGGGACGCAACTATTTAAAATAGCCGACGAACTTTTGCAAAATGGTTATTCAACCATAAGTTTCGATGCACCGGCACATGGAAAATCCGAAGGAAAAAGAACGATAATGTCTGAATTTATCGCTTCGATTCTGGAAATAGAAAAACAATACGGTCCTTTCGAAATTGCAATCGGGCATTCATTAGGTGGAATGTCAGTCTTAAACGCAATTAAAGATGGTTTACAGGTAAAAAAAGCTGTTGTTATTGGTAGTGGAGATATTGTACATAATATTCTGGAAGAATTTGTTTCTAAATTAGGTTTAAAAACCGAAATTAGTAATAGATTACGTGATCATTTTGAAGAGCAGTATCAGGTAAAGATGGATGATTTTTCAGCTTACAAAGCAGCACAAAAAATTCAAATTCCCGTTTTGGTAATTCATGATAAGGATGATCCTGAAGTTCCGGCAAAAGCAGGAATTCATATTCATAAACATTTACAAAATGGCAGTTTATTTCTTACCGAAGGTTTAGGTCACAGAAAAATACTAGGAAATCAAAATGTTGTAAAAAAAATCATAGATTTCATCAAAACTAGTTAATTTTGTGATAGTTATATTTTAATTTAAAAGAAAACGAAAATGGATTTATTTGGAGAAACATCAAATTGGGAAACTAAACTAAAACCCATTTTAAAAAAATATAAAGGAAAAAGACATCCGCTCGAATATCAAAACACCTACCAATTATTAGTTATGGTAGTTTTATCTGCCCAGGATTCTGATGCTAATATCAATAAAATTGCCCCTGCTTTATTTGAAAAATTTCCAACACTTAAAAGTTTATCAAAAACTGATACTGAAACTTTTATACCTTACATCAATAAAGTTCGAAACTATCCCACAAAAGCAGGCTGGCTGTTAGAAATTGCTCAAACCATTAAAAATGACGAAGACATTCCGACTACAATGCAAGGATTAACAGCATTAAAAGGAATTGGCAGAAAATCAGCCAATGTTATTTTAAGAGAAACAGGCAAACCTGCAGAAGGCATTATTGCAGATTTACACGTAATACGAGTAGCCCCGCGAATTGGCATCATAAAAGAAAGTAAAGATGGTAATAAAGTCGAAAAAGACCTTATGCAAGCCTTACCAAAATCTATTTGGTCAGAGATCGGAATGGCAATTTCTTTTTTAGGAAGAGAAATTTGCAGACCAAAACCAAAATGCGAAGAATGTTTATTAGCCGATATTTGCCATTATTATCTCACAGAAGTAATCTAAGAAATTATTTTCTTCTGGTATCTGCTAAGTAAATAATCTTCCAAATATCCTTTTCTTTAAACAAAGTAAACGTATTCACGCCCGCCCGTATGACTCAATTTATCATTGACAAAAAACTCATATGGAGCCCATACGTGAGCCATTGTTCCATCAATCTGAATATTGTAACTTGGTATTTTTTCATGAAGCTTCATAGTTGACGGAATTGAGGCAATTGATTTATACAATTCTTGGGCAGTTTCATCAAATAATTTATTTCCCTTAACTGCACTCTCGCTAATTGATTGTAAAATAATTTTAGAAGAACAAACAGATTGCATTTTCACAGTATCCTTTTGATGAAATCCTTCAAAAAAAATCTCTATAGCTCTCTGAACATCTTGTTTCTGTGCATTACAAAGCGATACAGAAAATAAAAAAAACAAATAGCATTACCTTTTTCATGATTAAAATATTTTGAGATTTAAAAATAAGCCTTTATTTCAAAATTAAAATATTTTTTTTCCAAATATGAGTTTTATGGGCTTTTCCGCCACGGCGGACCGGGCTGTCCGCTAAATCTTTTGCGAGAGATATTTATGTCATTAACCAGAGTAATTCAGATTTCTCGCAAAAGGATATCGCTCCCTTCCCTAACGCAATTTACGCTAGATAAGATATTTACAGGTGGGCGTAAAGTAGATTTCTTCTTATTCAGATTATCCATCTTTTTGCCTAATCCCTAAACTTTGCGTTTGATCCGTTTGATCCTTGATCACTTTAGATACCTAAACAAAAAATCTTTCACTTTACCCCCAAAAAAAAACTTCAATTAGCATTAGCCAATTGAAGTTTTTAGTACTCAGAGCGGGACTTGAACCCGCACGAACATTGCTGTTCACTGGATTTTAAGTCCAGCGTGTCTACCAATTTCACCATCCGAGCATGAT
>NZ_JADKPQ010000018.1:0-134357 GCF_015350725.1 Flavobacterium sp. CSZ | reverse complement strand
CTGTGGTGCAAATATAAAAATAAAGTTAAGTTCAAAACAAGCTTTTTCGCAAAAAAATTCAATAAAAAACAACAATAATTTATAATACATTTAAAACTAAAAAGTTATAGAATCATTTTTTTTTCGAAAAATAGGAATATTATTAAAGAAATAGCTCCCAAAGAACTTATATCGTCTGACAACTCGTTATTAAAATAGAGAAACCTATACACGGTTGCATGTTTGAAAGTATATGATTAAAAAACAAAGCGTCTTTTGGATTTATTTGGCAATGAAAATTTAATAGGAATTATTTCGCTATTGAACAAAATCAGTACTATATTTGCCGAGTAAAATCAAGCGCAAATTCTTTGAAGGATAGTTCCAGAAAGACATCTCAAGAAAAGAATTTGAAAAATACTCAAATTAAACATTGCCCAACCTACTGCAATGCTAATAAAGTTGACCTGGTTTTAAAACCATAATGGCTTTTACAAAAAAAATGGAACACCAACCCCAGGCTGAGCCATTTGATATTAAAATAGTAGCGAACATTACTGAATGTTTAAAAAAAACACCGAATGAACAAACTTTACTTCTTATTAGTAATATGCATTTTTATTGGCTGTAAAAAAGAAACACCAAAACCAATTCCTGCTGTGGTCAAAAAAACCGCACCGGCTATCATACTTACTGATGAAAGAAAAGTAGAAATTGATACTGCACTTATTGGCACTTTTAAAAGCGAAACGCTGAAACAATTTTACAATTCATCTGACAATAAAACTGTTTGGGGAAACTTAAAAAAGAGAACTTACGTTTTATCTCAATTATCAAAAGCCGGGGAACTGGGTCTAGAGCCTGAAGATTACAAAGCTTCTAAGCTAAAGAAATTTGAAGAAAAAATTGCTTCTTTAAACGATGCTGATCTTGCAACATACGACATACTTATTACTTATAACTTCGAAAAGTATTTAAATCATCTTTACAAAGGAAAATTAAACCCAAAAAAGTTATATAATGATTGGGATTTAGAAGAGAAAACTTTTGATGTAAACAATGTCCTTATCAAAGCTTTTAATAAGAACAAATTAGATAGCGTGGTTGATAATATTCAGTCAAAAACCTATATCTATAAACAACTATTAAAGTCGCTTGAAATCATTAATACTTTTCCGGATGATGATATCAAAAAAATTGAATCTGTAGACAAAATCTCCTTAAACGACACTAATTCAGCCTTAATAAACATTAAAAAAAGGCTTATTTACTGGCAAGACATGCCTAAAAAAGATAGTCTGACTAAAATTTATGATCAAAAAACATTTGAATCTATAAAGAAATTTCAGGAAAGACACGGCCTGGCATCTGATGGTGTTATTGGTGTAGGAACTATTAGCGCTTTAAATTATTCTAAAGAAAGAAGGAAACAACAAATTATCGCCAACTTAGAACGTTGGAGATGGTATAATAATGATTTAGCCGAAAACTATTTCATCATAAACATTCCGGATTACAGCCTGAATGTAGTCGAGGCTCAAGATACTACTTTGGCGCGTAATGTTGTGGTAGGAACGAGCAAAAGAAAAACACCCATTATAACTTCGATATTAAAAACGGTTGTCTTCAACCCTACATGGACGGTTCCGCCAACGATATTAAAAGAAGATGTTGTTCCGGCAATGAAACGAAATCGTAATTACCTGGCCAATAAAAACATTACTATATATGATACTGCCGGAAATGCGGTTGCCCCTAACAACTGGAACGAAAACAAACCGGGAAATTATCGCTATGTACAAAGTCCCGGTTACAACAATGCTTTGGGGTTAATGAAAATTTTATTTCCAAATCACCATAGTGTGTATTTACATGATACTAATCACCGTAATAATTTTGGAAGAAGCAATCGTTCGTTGAGTTCAGGATGTGTGCGTGTGGAGAATCCTCTGGAATTGGCCGAACATATTTTAAACGATTCAGAGAAATGGTCAAAAGACAGAATCGATACCATTATTGCTTCAAAAAAAACAACAAGTATCAGAATTACAAAAAAGTACGCTTTGTATCAGTGGTACTGGACGGCATGGAGCAAAAAAAATCAGCTCATTTTCAGAGCTGATATTTATAATCTGGATTCGGATTTGTATGCTAAATTAAGAAATTAGTCTTTCTTCCATCGCAAAACTTCTTGACGGATGGTAGATATACAAACACGATTTGTCTTTTATTAGTTTAATTATTTCATCCGTCAATTCGACTGGAAGTGCCGGACAACCCTGGCTTCTGCCTAATCTTTTATGATCTCTGATAAAAGATTCAGAAACATAATCGGCGCCATGCATTACAACTCCTCTTTGACGAGCATTACTGTTAATTCCGTTTTCTAAACCATCTAAACGCAAAGAAGCTCCGTGTTTTCCCTGATAAATTTCTCCTGTTGCATAAAAACCTAAACTGCTTTTGAAAGAGGAATTTGAATTCGAAAAATTCGAAGCAAATTCTTCTCCGGTATTTCTTCCGTGAGCAACTAAAGAATTAAACAGGATTGTATTTGTTGTCAAATCAATTACCCAAAGGCGTTTTGTATTTGATGACAAACTAAAATCAATAACAGTTAAAATATCTTTCTGGATAACCCCTTTTTCTTTTAATAAATAAAACCCTTTTAAGGCCTCAGAAAAAGTTTTAAGTCCCGGCAAATTAAAATTGTTAGAATTTAAGGTATGATAAACACTTTCAATTTTTGCTTCGACAGTAAATTTCTCAACTTTAGCAATACTTTTTGTAGTTGCTTCTTTAATTTCGGGAGTGTTATTTGAATCTTTACCAAAAGACAATAACAAAAACACTAGCAATGGATAAATTTTGTAAATCATTGAATTTCTTTAGGTTAATAATAAAATCTGGGTAAGGCAAAAGTATAAATATTTTTAGGTTCTCAAAATATTAGCCTGAAAATCAGGCTTTTTTTGTTGAAACTTTAACATTATTAACATAAAACCATTATTTATGTAAGATTTTTTCTTCTGCATACAATCCTAAGATTTATAGAAATTTTCTTAATAAAAACAAAATTTAATGGTAATTTTGAAACTTCTTCTGTAATAAATAAAACAAGAAACTATCTATTTTATTGTACCTTATGGAAATTTCACAAAAAAAGGCCTTTTTATTCTTTTGAAAATGTCGTCTCTGCGAATCAAAAAGATTACCCCAAAATGCTTCCAATAGCCTTTCAGCTTTACATCAAAGAACGCTTCAATTTTCGAGCTTAAAACAGGGAAGGATTCCAAACACAACACGACTGTTTATACAATAATAGTACCTTAAAACATAGTTTATCGGATATAACGCAGCTAAAAATAAGATTAGAAAAAGAGCTTAGTCTGAATTTATTTTAAAAAATAAAGAATTCTTTAATTAATTTATTATTTTTTACTACACTTCATTTTATTAAACATAATTGTACAAATGCTTTCTTGCACATTTTAGAAATGACTTATCTTTGTAAAAAACTAAAAATGATGAACAAAAAAGTAATACTTATGATTTTAGACGGTTGGGGAAAATCTCCTGACCCTAAAGTATCTGCAATAGACAATGCAAACGTTCCTTTTATAAACAGCCTTTACCAAAACTACCCAAGTGCACAACTTAGAACCGACGGATTAAATGTTGGTTTACCTGAAGGGCAAATGGGAAATAGTGAAGTAGGTCATATGAACCTGGGTGCCGGAAGAATTGTATACCAGGATTTAGCCAAAATAAACTTAGCTGTAGCACACCAGACACTTGCTAAAGAACAAGTTCTTGTTGATGCTTTTACTTATGCTAAAGAAAACAATAAAAAAGTTCACTTTTTAGGATTAGTTTCTGATGGTGGTGTTCACTCTCATACTTCTCACCTACGCGGATTAATTGATGCTTCGCAGGAATATGGTTTAGATCAGGTTTACGTTCACGCTTTTACAGATGGACGTGATGTTGACCCTAAATCAGGAGCAAAATACATCCAGGATCTGGAAGAACACATTAAAGATACTCCTGTAAAAATCGCTTCAATCATTGGTCGTTATTATGCGATGGACCGTGATAAACGTTGGGAACGTGTAAAATTAGCTTATGATTTAGTTGTTAATGCAATAGGAACTCCGTCAAAAAATGCGGTTGCAAGTATTCTTGACAGCTATTCACATCATGTTACAGATGAGTTCATTGAACCAATTGTAATGGTAGATGAAAACGAAAAACCTTTAGCTACAATTGTTGAAGGTGATGTGGTGATCTTCTTTAATTTCAGAACCGATAGAGGCCGTGAACTTACAGAAGCGCTTTCGCAACAAGATTTTCACGAGCAAAACATGCACAAGCTCAACTTGTATTATGTTACGCTTACCAATTACGACGAAACATACCAAAACGTAAAAGTAGTTTACAATAAAGATAACATTACCGAAACTCTTGGTGAGGTTCTTGAAAAAGCAGGCAAAAAACAAATTCGTATTGCCGAAACAGAGAAATATCCTCACGTGACGTTTTTCTTCTCTGGCGGTAGAGAAACTCCTTTTGAAGGTGAATCGCGTATTTTGAGAAATTCGCCAAAAGTAGCTACTTACGATTTACAGCCAGAAATGAGCGCTTATGAACTTACAGCTGCTCTTGTTCCTGAATTGAATAAAAAAGAAGTTGATTTTGTTTGTCTAAACTTTGCTAATGGAGACATGGTAGGTCATACCGGAATCATGAGCGCGGCAATCCTTGCCTGCGAAGCTGTTGATGCTTGTGTAAAGCAAGTTATCGAAGCGGCTCTTGCCAACGATTATACCACAATCGTAATTGCCGATCACGGAAATTGCGAAACCATGATTAATCCTGACGGAAGCCCAAATACTGCGCACACAACCAATCCTGTGCCGATTATTTTGGTTGACAAAGAATTAAAAAACATTGAAAATGGTGTTCTTGGTGACATCGCTCCTACTATTTTAGAATTAATGGGAGTTCAGCAGCCAAACGCAATGACTTGTCATTCGTTATTGTAGAAGCACTTCATATTATTTGACAACAAAAAAAAAGAGACATGTTTTTATAATTTGTCTCTTTTTTGTTTTTCCAGCTGTCCCTGAGCGAAGTTGAAGGGCACCACAATTAGAACGCAGGCTTCGACTTCGCCTGACAGAGATTAAGCAATCACACCACAAAATAGTGATACGTCCACTCTACGCAATAAATCAAAATCCCGATTAAACCTCCAACCAGAGTTCCGTTGATTCTAATGTATTGAAGATCTTTCCCTATTTCTAATTCTAATTTTTCTGAAACTTCTTTACCATCCCAACTTTTTACGGTGGAAGAAATTAAATCTCCAATTACTTTTTTATTGTTTAACAGAATAGAAAGTAAATCGTTTTTGATGAAATTATTGATCTTATCGATCATTACAGGATCTTCGTTGATTCCGTTTCCAAAACCCTGAATCAAGCCTGAAATGCTATTTTTAATCGAAGATTGATCACCTTTTTCTAAATCATTTGAAATAGACAGTTTTATTTCATCCCAAATTCCGTTGATATAATCCTGAACTTCTTTTTTGCCTGCAAAACTCAAAATCATGTTATTGATCTTGATCCGCATTTCTTCGGAGTTTTTTACTTTATCCAGAAAATCATAAACGTATTCGTCTATTTTTATTCTTACTGCGCTTTCCGGATTCTTAGCTTCATGTAAAAACTCCGCCAGTCCATTAAAAACACCCTCTGAAATCTTTTTATCTGCCAGGCCAAAACTTAAGAACGGCGTAGATTCCTTCACTTTTTTACGAATCAGATCTTTGTTATTACTCAACTCTGTACTCATCACATCCAGAAGGTTGGTCAGCAGTTCATCTTTTACATTGCCTTTTTGCAAAGGTTCTAAAGCCAATGCTACCCAATCTCCAAAATTGATTCCTTCCAGTTTCTCCTTAAATTGATATTGAATAAATCGCTTTATGTCTTCATCTTTTATTGTTTTTAAAATTCCGGGAATCATATTCACCGCGACAAGATTGGCAATTTTATTGGCATTTTCCTGTTGAGACAACCAATCCGATGCTTTTGTAGCAAAGTTGAATTCCTCTAATTTAATTTCTAATTTTTCACGATTCAGAAATTCTTCAGAAACAAAATTCCCGAGGTTTTCACCAATCTCATTTTTCTTGGTCGGAATAATAGCGGTATGCCAAATCGGAATTCCTAACGGATGACGAAATAATGCCACAACAGCAAACCAATCGGCAATTCCGCCCACCATTGCCGCTTCGCTAAAAGCCTGCAGCATGGGAATTTTAAAGTAAATAGCGATGATAAATAAAAGCACTGCGACGCCTAAAAGGGCTAAAGCGTTGCCTTTCATTTTATTTAAAGCTTTTTTCTTGGATATATTTTCCTGATCTATAGACGTTTCCATAATTTAATTAGTTTTAACTCTTACTAATTTACGTTTTTTCCGGCAAATCGAAACGTTATTTATTGTCGTTTGCCACGAATTGCACGAATTACAATTACTTTAAAATTGATTTTTAATAATCGAATTAATTTTAAGCCGATTATAAAAATTAATTCGTGTTAATTGGTGAAATTCGTTGCGAAAATTTTAAACACTTCAACATAAAAAAAATAATATTAAAATCGTACTTTTGCCAACTGAAAATCCGAAATTATGATTATAGTAAAATCACGTGAAGAAATTGAATTAATGCGCGAAAGTGCTTTGATCGTATCTAAAACATTAGGAATGATTGCTTCTGAAATTAAAGAAGGAGTTACCACATTATATTTAGACAAATTGGCTGAGGAATTTATCCGTGATCACGGTGCTGTACCAAGCTTTTTAGGATTATATGATTTTCCCAATTCACTTTGTATGAGTCCAAACTCGCAAGTTGTGCACGGAATACCTAATAATACACCTTTGAAAAGCGGTGATGTTATCTCGGTAGATTGTGGCGCTTTCAAAAACGGATATCACGGTGATCACGCGTATAGTTTCGAAATTGGAGAGGTTGCTCCTGAAGTTAAAAAACTTTTGCAGGTAACGAAAGAATCTCTTTACGTAGGAATCAGAGAATTTAAAGCCGGAAATCGTGTTGAAGATGTTGGAAATGCGATTCAGAAATATACTGAAGGACACGGTTACGGAGTTGTTCGCGAATTGGTAGGTCATGGTTTAGGGCAAAAAATGCACGAAGAACCAGAAATGCCAAACTACGGAAAACGAGGTCGCGGAAAGTTATTTATCGAAGGGATGGTTGTCGCAATCGAGCCAATGATTAATATGGGAACAAAAAATATCAAACAACATAAAGACGGCTGGACAATTACCACTGCTGACGGAAAACCGAGCGCACATTTCGAACACGACGTGGCTTTAATTGATGGAAAACCAGAATTGTTATCGACTTTTCAGTACATCTACAAAGCTCTTGGAATCGAAAGCAATGAAGAAGATGAATTCAGAAAAGTGCCGTTAGTTCTATAATTAAAATTCAACCCCGAATAAACCCTGTGAAAAAATTATTCAAATTAGTACTTAATACAATACCCCGTCCATTATTAATTCGTTTGAGCTATGTGGCTCGTCCGGTTTTGGCATTTTCATTAAAAGGAACAAAATATACTGATCCTATTGACGGGAGAAGCTTTAAATCGTTTTTACCTTATGGATACGGAAAACAACGTAATAATGTGCTTTCTCCAAGTACACTTTCGTTAGAGAGACACCGTTTACTTTGGTTGTATTTAAATGATCAAACAGATTTTTTTACTGCGCCAAAAAAAGTATTGCATTTTGCACCGGAACAAGCTTTTTATAAAAGATTCCGTAAGCAAAAAAACCTTGATTATACTACAACCGATTTGTTTTCGCCTTTGGCCGATGTAAAAGCAGATATTTGTAATTTGCCTTTTAAAGACAACGAATACGATGTGATTTTGTGTAATCACGTTCTGGAGCATATTCCGGACGATACAAAAGCCATGCAGGAATTATTTCGCGTGCTAAAACCAGGCGGAATGGCGATTCTTCAAATTCCACAAGATTTATCGAGAGCGGTAACTTTTGCTGATGATACTATTACAGATCAAAAAGAACGCGCTAAAATATTTGGTCAGTACGATCACGTTCGTATTTACGGCCGCGATTATTTTGATAAATTAAGAAGCAGTGGTTTTATCGTAATCGAAGAAGATTACACCAATAAAATTACACCGGAATTAGTAGAGAAATATTGTTTGGCAAAGGGAGAAATTATTCCGCTTTGCTTCAAACCAGAAAACTAAATCGTTCGGATTTTTTCACCCTATAAGTGATATAAGTTCATTTAAAAAAGTTTTTAGAATAGCAGTATTTTGAAAACTTTTTTAGTTTAAACCACTTCCCAAATTACAATTCAACCTAACCGCCTTATCTTGGATCTTTCAAATTCATTTCAATTTTGTTTTGATATCAGTTTTGAAAAAAATCTGAATCATTATATTCCAACTGCCTACATCGTTGAGAATACCGATGACATTAAATATTTAAATAAAAAAGCTACTAAAGATGTACTTGAAAGTTTTTTTATTGTTTTTGATCAATTAGATCCTGAGACAAAAAAAATATTGACGGCTTGCGAATCATTAAAGCCTGAGTTTATTTTCAAAAAATTTAGTACAAAAATCAAATCGGCAAAAACAATTGCTGATTTGCAAAAAGATTCCAAAATTGAATTTGCCATTCGTCAGCATTTGCAGCTAAATTTGGGCACTTTTTATACTTTAATCCTACAAAAGCAATTTCCGTTGTCTCTTAATATGAGTCCCGAAAAGGACTTCTATAGATCCAGAGTCAACACCAATCCATTGCATTTTGAACCTCAGATTGAATTTAACAAACATGCCGAAGGGATTACGTATACCTTATCTTTAAAAGAAAACGAAACTTTATTTTTACCAATGAACAGCAGTGTCGAAATACTGCTGGATGAGCCAAGCTGGTTGATTATTGATAAAAAACTAGGGCAGTTAAAGGATCTTAATGCTAAAAAACTGATGCCGTTTTTAAAGAAAAAGTCAATCGAAATACCTTCAAAATTAGTTGACAATTATTTTAAAAGCTTCATTCCTGAAATAGCAAAAAAAATAGACATTGAAGCTACTGGTTTTGAAATTGAACATCGTGATCAAATTATATCAAGCACGATCCAACCTGTTTTTGATTTCTTTAAAAACTGCTATTACCTCAACCTCTATTTTGATTATAACGGTTATTCGTTTGACAGCAGTAAAACAAAAAAAACACATTCGTTTGTTGATTTTAGCGTTGCCAACGAACCTAAAATCATTCAGTTTAAACGCAGCGCTGATGAAGCTTTATACACTGACAAATTATCTGAGCTTGGTTTAGTAAAAATCAAAAACGAGTTATTCGGATTAAATTCTGACACAGAAAACCCTGATCCTTACGTCAATATTCAATTTGTTATTGATCATAAAGAAGAACTGGAAAGCTTAGGATTTACAATCCTGAATTTAAAACTGGAAAGCAAAGAAATCATTGCAGAAAATCATACCATTTCAGCCTCAAAAGAAGAAACAAAAGAAGACTGGTTCGACATTAGAATAATCATTACAATTGGCGCTTATACGATCAATTTCAGTGAAATTATTCCCAATATAAAAAGCAAGGAAAGACTCTTTTTATTGCCTGACGGAAACTATTTTCTGATTCCGCTGGAATGGTTGAGCAAATATGGTTCACTGGCAAAATTGGCCAAAAAAGAGAACGCAAATTTACTTTTGCGTAAAAGTAATTTTGCTGCTTTGGATGCGATTCCGGAAATCAAAGACGATATTATTCACAAAGCAGAATATACCTCTTCTGATTTATTAAAAGCTTCATTAAGACCTTATCAGATCGATGGCGTAAAATGGCTTTTAGGTCATTTTAATTCTAATCTGGGTGCTTGTCTGGCTGATGATATGGGTCTTGGTAAAACATTACAAACCCTGGCCGTTTTAGTCGCGGTACAGGAACAACTGGGATTTACTACTAAAACGACCAATTTTGACTTGTTTCAGAATGAAACTACTATTGAAAGAGCCCCTTTGAAAGCTTTGATTGTTTTACCTTCTTCATTGGTTTTTAACTGGTTTAATGAGGCTGGGAAATTCACACCGCATTTTTCGAAAATGCAATATGTGGGCAATGACAGAAAATTATTAGCCAGCAGATTAGCCTCAACTGATTTGATTTTTACGAGCTACAGCATTGTTCATCGTGATATTTCAATTTTAGAAAAATACGATTTTCGTTATTTAATTTTAGACGAAAGTCAATACATTAAAAATAAAAATTCTAAGATTTTTAAAGCCATTACTAAAATAAATACGGCTCATAAAATTGCCTTAAGCGGTACTCCTATCGAAAATTCGTTAGATGATTTATGGTCACAAATGCAATTTATAAATCCGGATATTTTGGGCAGTTATGATTTTTTTGCTCAGAATTTTAAAATCCCTATTGAGAAAAAGCAGGACGAAAACACTTTGTCTGAACTAAAAAACCTCATCCAGCCTTATATTTTAAGGAGAACCAAAGAACAGGTTTTGAAAGATTTACCGGAGTTAACCGAGCAGATTTACTATTGCGATATGGATCCTGAACAGGAAAAATTATATGAAAAAGAAAAATCGAAAGCGCGGAACTTTTTGCTAAAAACAGACGGATCAAGTCCGGACAAAATTAGCATTATCAATACACTGATGAAGTTAAGGCAGCTGAGTAATCATCCGAAAATGGTCGATCAGGAATCAGAAATTGATTCCGGAAAATATAATGCTGTCACTAATTATCTGGAAACTTTAATAAAGGAGAAACAAAAGGCGATCATTTTTAGTTCGTTTGTGACTAATTTGCATTTCTATACAGATTGGTGTAAGGAAAACAAAATAGATTTTTGTGAGATTACAGGCGAAACTCCTGCCAATAAAAGAGAACAACATGTAAAATTGTTTCAGGAAAAAGAGAAGCCTTTATTATTCTTTATTTCTCTCAAAGCGGGTGGCGTTGGTCTGAATATTACCAAAGCTTCGTATGTTTTGTTTTTAGATCCTTGGTGGAATCCTTTTGCTGAAAAGCAAGGAGTTGGAAGGGCACATAGAATTGGTCAAATGAATAAAGTAAATGTTATACGATTTATTTCGAAAAATACGGTAGAGGAAAAAATCATCAAATTGCAGGAAAACAAAAAGTTATTATCTGATTCGCTTTTAGAAGAGAGTTATATCAATGACGAAATCCAAGTGAATTTAGAATACATTTTGAGTTCTTAATAAATTTGTTTTTAGAACAACGAAAAGCGGCATCCTGTTACATTATATAAAATTCTTATATTTACAATCTTACAATTGTAATATGATGCCAAAATTTTTGCTTAGAAATCTTCTTCTTATTTTCATTTTTGCTTCGGCTACAGCCCAGGCTCAGGGAATACAAACCGAGATTATCCCTCCATATAATATAAAAACAGTTTCGTTTGTTCAAAATGGCAACAATGTAGTGCCTATATTTGAGTTAGGCGACACTTTTACCTTTCAGTTTGATGATTTATTTGCCAATGAAGCCAATTATTATTTTGAAGTAATACACTGCGACTATAATTGGAAACCAACCGATATCCCAAAAACAGATTATGTTACCGGTTTTGACAATCAAAGAATTACTGATTACTCTAATTCTTTTAATACACTTCAGGTTTATTCTCATTACCGACTTTCGTTCCCGAATCAGTTTACGACACAATTACGAATTTCAGGAAATTATATACTAAGAATTCTTAATGAAGACAGAGAGGTTGTTTTCTCGAGAAAATTTATTTTATACGAAAATCATTCGACCGTAGCAGCTCAGGTAAAACGAAGCCGTGATGTTACCAATATTGATTACAAACAAAACTTAGATTTTTCCATAGTTTCAAATGATATTGTTTTTCAGACTCCAACGCAAAATGTAAAAGTTGTATTGTTACAAAATGGCAATTTTGATACTGCTATTAAAAACGTTCCGCCACAATATACAATAGGCAATCAATTGGTTTACAAATACAATAAGGAAACCCAATTCTGGGGCGGAAATGAATTTTTGTATTTCGAGAATAAAGACATTCGTGCAGCAAGTAATAATGTGGGAAGAGTGGGTGCCAATAATGACATTTATAATTCGTACTTATATACCAATCAGGCAAGAGCCAACCAAATTTATACAGTCTATCAGGACGTAAACGGAAATTTTGTGGTTAAAAATATCAATGCTTCCAACAACGAAATTGAAGCAGATTATGCGTGGGTATATTTTACTCTTTCGGCTCCTACTTTCAGATCTACAAACAAAGACATTTATATTACAGGAATGTTCAACAATTACAGCTTGTCGCCAGAATACAAAATGGACTATAATACTGAAAAAGCTGTTTTTGAAAAAGCGGTCATGATTAAGCAGGGTTTTACTAATTTTCAGTACACAATTGCCGATAAAAAAGGCGTTATTGATTATGAAAATGCGATTGATGGAAACTTTTATCAAACTGAAAATGAGTATACCATATTGGTTTATTATAAAGAAAGTACAGATCGCTATCAAAGAGTTATAGGAAAAGGAAATGCCAACTCAATAAACATCATAAATTAAAACATTGTTAAGGATTTAGATCGAAAGATTTTTTTTTGTAGATTTGCAAGTATAACGCACACATATTTACTACTTTAGTATGGTTTCTCAGATAACAAGAGGCATAAAAATATCTGTTTTGACTAGTTTTGAAGGTACTTACTTCAAGAACTACAAGATCCACTTTGCTTTTAGTTATGTAGTTACAATCGAAAATCACAGCAAAGATTCAGTTCAGTTAACTTCTCGTCACTGGGAAATATTTGATTCTTTAAACGATCTTGAAGTTGTAGACGGAGAAGGCGTTATTGGTAAAAAACCGGTTTTAAAACCCGGAGAAAATCACACTTATAGTTCAGGTTGTCTATTGTCATCTCCTTATGGTGCAATGAAAGGCTACTTTAATATGATCAATTTTACCTCTACAAAAACATTCAAAGTAATTGTTCCTACTTTTAGAATGTGTGCTCCTTTTGCTTTAAATTAAAAACAAGTTTAAAAAAAAGCTGTTTTTTTTATCGTTATCTTAATCATAATTTTGTCAAATTATTAATTTATCCTTTGTACTTTTGTGCAACGTTAGATTATTCGTAACAAATCAAATCATCTAACCGTTAAATTGTCTAATTATCTAATTTTAAATAACATGCTAAAAGGATTCTTTCATGTACCAAAAGCGGTAAACGAGCCTGTAAAAAGCTACGCACCTAACTCACCAGAAAAAGCAGCTGTTCAGGCAGCTTACACAACATTGTGGAATTCTAAAATTGACGTTCCGTTATACATCGGAAGCGAAGAAATCAGAACTGGAAATACAAGAACAATATCAGCTCCTCACGATCACAAACACATTGTAGGAACTTATCACTTAGCTGAAAAACAACATATTGAAAAAGCAATTGCTAATGCTCTTGAATCAAGAACAGCATGGGCAAACATGGCATGGGAACAACGTGCTGCTATTTTCTTAAAAGCTGCAGAACTTATTGCAGGACCATACAGAGCGCGTATTAACGCTGCTACAATGATTGGTCAGTCTAAAAATATTCATCAGGCAGAAATTGATGCTTCTTGCGAATTGATCGACTTTTTACGTTACAACGTAGAATTTATGACTCAAATTTACGGAGATCAGCCAAAGTCTGATTCTACTACATGGAATCGTTTAGAATACAGACCTCTTGAAGGTTTTATTTATGCTATTACTCCTTTTAACTTTACTGCTATTGCTGCCAATCTTCCTGCAAGTGCGGCAATGATGGGTAACGTTGTGGTTTGGAAACCAAGTGACAGCCAGGTTTTTTCTGCAAAAATTATCATCGATGTTTTCAAAGAAGCTGGTGTTCCTGATGGTGTTATCAACGTTGTTTTTGGAGACGCTTTAATGATTACCGATACTGTTTTAGCAAGCCGCGATTTTGCCGGAGTTCACTTTACAGGATCAACTCATGTATTTAAAGATATCTGGGCTAAAATTGGTGCTAATATTCACCACTACAAAACATACCCAAGAATCGTTGGAGAAACTGGTGGTAAAGATTTTATCATTGCACACCCAAGCGCTAACGTAAAACAAGTGGCTACAGGAATTACTCGTGGTGCATTTGAATTTCAAGGGCAAAAATGTTCTGCAGCTTCAAGAGCTTATGTTCCTCAAAGTTTATGGCCAGCTGTAAAAGAACAATTAATTGCTGATGTAAAATCAATGAAAATGGGTTCTCCGGAAGATTTCGGAAACTTTATTACTGCAGTTATTCACGAAGGTTCTTTTGATAAATTAGCTGGTTTTATCGATCAGGCTAAAAAAGATGCTGATGCTGAAATCATTGCTGGTGGAAACTACGATAAATCTGTAGGGTACTTTATTGAGCCAACAATTATCGTAACAACAAACCCTAAATATACTACAATGGAAACCGAATTATTCGGACCAGTAATTACTATATATGTTTACGAAGATGCAAAATGGGAAGAGACTTTAGAATTAGTTGATACTACATCTGAGTATGCTCTTACAGGAGCTGTATTTAGCCAGGATCGTTATGCTATTGAAGTAGCGACTACAAAATTGCAAAATGCTGCGGGTAACTTCTACATCAACGATAAACCAACAGGAGCTGTTGTGGGTATGCAGCCTTTTGGTGGAGCAAGAGCTTCAGGAACTAACGATAAAGCAGGTTCTGCATTGAACTTATTACGTTGGGCTTCTCCTAGAACAATCAAAGAAACTTTTGTAACTCCTGAAGATTATAGATATCCTTTCTTGGGATAATTTCTGATTTTAGAGTTCAGATTTTAGATTTATAAAAAAGCCGCAAACTTCATTTTGAAATTTGCGGCTTTTGCTTTGTTATCTCTTTTATCTCCAAATTGGGATTTTTACAAAACTATCATTGTACCATTTTACTTTTAAGGGTTCTTTGGCATCTTTAATGGTTTCGTTGGTAACGGTTTTTCCTGTTCCGTAATTAAGTTCTGAAAAAGGATTCTTATTTACGTTTACTACTACGACTAAGCGACTTCCTTTACTTAATTGTTTACTGACCAAATGCGTATTCGAAAAAGGAATCGATTCTATTTTATTTGGTTCTAATACATTTCTTGTCGTGATGTCTTTGGCATAACTGGCACGGCCTAAAAAATAAGACAAATGAAAGTATTCACCATTTGGAGTTAATTCATATAACGTAACACCAATATCCATATCTTTTTTATTGATGCTTGCCTTTATTTCTCCTACGAATGATCCGTTTACCAATATCGGCTCTTTAAACGGCTCACTTATAAAAACATATCCGTTTGTTGTATCGATTTCTTTTTTGATAATAGGATCAGGATAATACTCATTGTTTTGAGTTTGTCTGTCGGCAAAATCTACTACCTGTGATAAATAACCGTTTTTAGTGGGTTTTGTAACATTCAAAGAATAGAATCCTCCGGATTTATTATCCGTCAGATACATTTTCAGAAAACCATTGCTCATTTTATCAAGAGACGGAGCGCTTCTCCATTCATTGGCCCCCATTACCTGATAATTAATTCTGTCTTTTAAAATTTCTGGTTTTGGTCCGTTTTTTAAAATGTAATCGAACCATTCATATGTTATTTTTTTAGTATTAATTAAAGCATCTGCATCAACCTTATAACCATTGATCAGAGCAGAGCCTCCTTTTTGCGCCCCAAAATGACTATACGGACCAATCACTAAATAAGAATTGGCTTTGGGGTTGTATTTTTGAAGCTCTCTTAAATAATACAAACTCGAATTTTGAGAATCGTTATAATACCCGTCGATGACTAAAACCGGAATATTTATCTGGGCAAAATCCTTTTTGTATGGCGACATTTTCTGCCAATATTCATCAAACGACGGATGTTGTATCCAGCGCTGAAATAACCTGTTTGGAGTTCCGTCAATGCTGTCCATTTTTTTGTAGGCAACTCCGCTTTCCCACCATTTAAACTGCATATTTCTAAATCGCTGCCTGTCATTTCCTGCAACCGTATCAAGATATTTGTTACTGCCCACATAAAAAGACCATTCGTAATTAGGATTTATAAACACATTGTTTTCCATTGGCAAACCCATTCCGGCTCTATTGGCCACATAAGGCACTATGGTTTTAAGTGCGGGATGCTTTTTTTTGCACGCTGCCCATTGGGTCAATCCATTATAACTGCCGCCAAACATTCCTATACTTCCGTTACACCATTTTTGTTTACTTATCCAATCAATAACATCATAAGTATCATTGGCTTCATTTTCATAAGGAAATATTGCATTAGGACTAAATCGTTTACCCCGCGAATAGGTAATAACGCCCACATAATCTTTATCTGCTGCCTCTTTCAAGGATTTGATCCCTTTTCCTTCTTCTGCAACATAAATCGTATGTTGAAGTATTACGGGTTTTGGAACAGAATTTCCTTTTTTGCGCACTACAATTGCCGATATCAAAGCGCCATCACGCATTTTGATCATTATACTGTCCTGAATATCATAAGCACTTTTTAGATCTTCGGATTTGGTTTTACTGGTTTGCTGAGAAAATGTATTTGATATCATCAGAATAAGAAATACAAAATTTAAAATTGTTTTCATGGAAATGGTTTTATTAGCAAGCTTTATTTTAAGCTTGGCTGTTTGCTTATAACAAACTGCGTTATTAAATCTGAAAAAAGCATACAGAGATCCTCAACTAATAGAATTAGCTGTACGCATTAGAATAATTTTGAAAGATGAATTAAATCCCGTTCTGGTTTTTAAACCTCACGGATTGACGGTTTGATACTTCTAATAGTTCTCCGGTTTTTAGTTTTACTTCTAACCTGCCCCCTATTGTAGTTTTTACTTCCTGAATGAATTTTGTATTGATAATTTCGGTTCTGTTTATTCTAAAAAAAACAGTTTCATCCAGTATCTCTTCCCATTGACGAAGGGAACGCCTTTGAAGTGCTTTTTTGTCCTGAAAAAACAATCGGGTATAATTCTCTAAAGATTCAATTAAATAGATCTCTTCTAATTGAATAAAGAACCGTTTCTCACCGTCTTTTATAAAAATCTTTCGATCTTTTGTCTCAGCATTAGTTAAGGAGGATTTCAAGTGTACAGCATCCCTTATTTTTTGAATTGCTTTTGCAAAACGTTCCTCTCTTATAGGCTTCATTAAATAATCTAAGGCATTTACTTCAAAAGCTTGTATCGCATACTGATCATAAGCGGTAATAAATAAAACTGATGGTACATGATCTAACGATTCTAATAAATCGAAACCGGATTTTTCAGGCATCTGAATATCGAGAAAAATTAAATCCGGCATTTCTGTTTCGATCAAAACTTTAGCGTCATCGGCATTTTCAGCCTCACCAATAAGCACAAAGTCTTCATACATTTTTAAAGCTCTTTTTACCTCTTCTCTTGCTAAACGTTCATCGTCTACAATGATCACTTTTATCTGTTTCATTTTGATGGTATTAAAATAGTAGCCAAAACCGTTTCGTTTTCCATCTGCATAATCTCAAAAGAAGCATTTCCGTTATATTGCAAGAACAATCTTTCTTTCAGATTACTTAGCCCAATACCTGAATTTGTAATCTCATTACTTAGTTTTCCTGAGTTTCGAACCGTAATCTTTATAAAATCGTTTTCCTTTTCAACTTTCACAGCAATAAACCCTCCGTGTTTTCTTTTTTCAATTCCGTGTTTTATGGCATTCTCAACCAGTGACTGAATACTAAAGGGCAGGATTAAATGCCTGGACAAGTCTACACTGGTTTCGATCTTAATTTGTAAACGTTCCTCAAATCGGATTTTTTCTAATTCCAGATAATCCCTTACCAGATTAATTTCTTCATCCAGCGATATCAATCTCCCAATGTTACTATTTAGAGAATTTCTTAAAAGTTCAGACAACAGATCAATAGCCCTTCTGGCGGCATCAGGATTTTCTATCACCAAAAATTTTATATTATTTAATGAATTAAAAAAGAAATGAGGATTAAGCTGTGCACTCAGATTATTGAGTTGTGCTTCTTTTATTATAATGGACAATCGGGCATTTTCCTTTACTGTTTCTAATTCGAGTCTTGAATAATGATAAAGATGGTACGCCAATACCCAAATAGACATTAATCTTGTACCGGTGATAAAAACCTGTAATTGTACCGATTTAAAAAATGCTAAAAATGAATCGGTTTCATTTTTAAAAATGAATAAACGTACCAAATAAAGCTTACCAACAATCAAAACCGTATACAATAAGGAAAGCACCAAAATACTAAGTACCATTCTTGGCAATAGTATTTTCAGATTCAGTTTATTCCATCCATTTTTTAAGGCAAAATTTCGGTAAAGCTGAGTTAACAGTATACCAATGAAAACGTCCAGTATTAAATCTACTATACCCATTTTCCAGATAAAATTACCACTCAGGAAAGCAGATAATCCCCAATACAAAGAAGCAGTAATCCATCCTGTGAGCTGAATTTTCCAATATGTCGATATTACGCTGGTTGTTTTCAAAAGTAAAATTGTTAATGCTGTAGTAAAGATATTCCTCTAATAGAGATTGAGCAAATAAAAGTACACGAACGGAAAATAATAGAGGATGAATACATTTTCTTCTTGGATTTAATACAATATCCGAATCAGTCATTATTCTTCTCTTCTTTTTCAGTTAAGTCTTCACAAAAGACAAAAAATTAAAAAACAAATACTTATAATTAAAAAATAAAACTCAAAAGTAATTCAACGTTATTCTGACAATCCTAAATTTACAACATTTATAATGTTTTTCTTACGATTGATCATCAATAGTATACATGCTTAAAAATCCTATTCTGTTATTTTAAAAACTTTTTGTACTACTCTAAAAACATATCTCAACATACTTTTACATCAGATTTAAAGTGGAAAAAATTAGTAGAAATTAAACTAATTCGGAGATGGATTTACAATCCAATTTACAACAATCCACAGAAAAAACATAAAAAAGAAACAATGAGAAATTTACAAAACACACCGCCAATAATTATACAGGCAAAAAGTATTGGACATCCAATTGACTTTAAATGGAATAAAAAAAAGATACACCAGCCTTTAGATCCTTTAGAAGGAAACGACGAACTTGAACATGCCTTAATGCAAATTAACCATAAAGCCAATACAGGGCAGCCGCTTTGCTCGAATGGATCTACTGGCGATATACAGGTTACACAAAAATGAATAATGATACCCAAAAAAGAATCGAAGCTTTATGGTGTTCTATTGGTAATATCGAAAATACAAAACCATTAGTTTTTGATACTGAATTTGATATTTCGGCCACCAGACATGTAAACGGGCCATTATGGATAGCCCTTATGAATGTAACTATGATTGATGTGATGTATAGAAAAGGATTATACGCTATTCAAAGCGAACTTATTGGACTAGTATTATTAGCGCGCCATATTACAACACCAAGAAAAAGAGTTTTTGACAAATGGTTCAACAGAACATTAGCAGTTTTAAAACGTGATTATCCATGTCAATATAATAATGAAGATGTAAATCAATACTACGAAGCCATTTATGACTCATCTCATGAAGCTCTAATTTGTCGTGATTTTTTCTTTAATCCTGAGTTTGAAAATTCAACCGATGCAACAGAAAAAGAGATAAACGAACTCATTCATAATTTAGATACTAAATCCAATCCATTTTTGTGTTTCCCAAAAAGCGCTTCTTAATTGATTGATACACTTAAAAAAAAACGAACCACACAAACTTCAATTATTTTTGAAACTTGTGGGGTTATTATCTTAATTCAATTAAAACTTATTTTCAACTTCTGCAGCCTGCAACATGAGATAATGCAAATCGGTATTTTTTACGAAAGGTTTCAAAAGTTCACTTCCCGGACCAAACATAGCCAACTCTACATAATCAGCAGAGTGATCCATACTAATCCATCCAACAGAATTTATTTTTCCCTGCATTTCTGCAAAAGCTTTATAGGGCAATTTTTTATAATTATACAGTCCGTCTTCTTTATGCAATCCATCATAATAACTTAGTACTGTTTTTGCATCTTCATCAGAAACCGAATGACCATTTGCCTTTTCGATAATTTCCTTTACTTGCGAAACAGAAGATTGTGGTTTTATCTGATTCAGGATCCATTCATTTGTCTGGGTATATTTCTGGATACTATCAAAATTATCATTGGCATCTTTACCATAAATAATTCCTGGATTGGCATTTCCGTGATCTGTTGTGATAATGACCAATGTTTCTTTGTCTTTTTCGGCAAAATCTATGGCAGCTTTCACCGCCTCATCAAACTCGATCTGATCATGAATCAAACCTGCAATATCATTTCCGTGAGCAGCCCAGTCGACTTTACCGCTTTCTATTTGTAAAACGAAACCATTTTTATGATTTTTCATTCTCTCAATAGCTTTCTGTGCCATTTCAGCAAGACTTGGAATGTTTTTTTGTAAATCTTGGTCACTATTTCTATCTACGTAATAAGGAACACCATCTTCTGCAAACACACCCAAAATTGGCTGAGAATTTGAAGCCACCTCCATATCAGAACGTGTTTTTACTACCTGATATCCTTTTGCTTTAAAAGCGGCAAACATATCTTTTTTATCTTTTCTGGATTCGGGACTAAAATAATTTGAACCTCCACCCATCATCACATCAAAACCAAGATCTAAATATTGTTCGGCAATATCATCTTGTGCGTTTCTGCTTTTACTGTTTACGCAAAAACCCGCCGGAGTAGCATGAGTAATAGGAACTGTTGTTACGCAACCCGCCATTTTTCCTGCCTTCTTGAACTTTTGCCAAATGGGTAAATGAGGTTCTCCCTGCGCACTCACATTAAGCACTCCGTTGTTGACTCTAAAACCGCCTCCCCACGAAGAACTCGCAGCCGAAGAATCCGTTACTATAGAACTGGCAGAAGCTGTATCCATCAAAGCTCTTGAAACTCTGTTGTCTTTGTACAATTGAATCCAATTAGAACCTTTTCCAGTTTTTCTGTTCAGGAACAAATCGGTCATATTCAATGTTCCGGTACTCATTCCGTCACTAACGAGTAAAATAATATTTTTAGCTTTTTTATTTTTATTTACAGCTTCTAAATCTAAAATATTTGCAGAACCCTGAAACGGATTCATAACTGCGGCTCCAATCGTTAATAAAGAACCACTTTTAAAGAACTTCCTTCTATCCATTATTACTTTATTTATAGTAATTTCAAAGATAAAGAAATACACCCAACCACAAAATTATCATTGTGTTATGATAATTACTCAAAGGCAGCTTATTATAATGACAAACAAAAACCCGACAGTATACTTATTGAGTATGCTGTCGGGTTTTTTATTATTTTAAGAATATTAAACCGTAAACTTCAAAGGCAAATGCACTACTTTTTTGGTTTCAAAAAATTCATCTTCAAAAATCGTAGACAAATCATATAAAGTTGCTTTTGGAAAATCCTTTAATTCTTCGGTCAAATCTCCTCCTTTTAGGTATAGAATTCCGTTTTTCAACGTATGCTTATGCTGTTTTTTAATTTTAGTTTTAATCCAGGAAACAAAATCCGGCATATTGGTAACGGCACGACTCACTATAAAGTCAAAATCGCCTTTTACCAATTCAGCGCGTTTTTGTTCTGCTTTTACGTTCTTTAATTCTAATGCATCAACAACACCCTGAACTACTTTTATTTTTTTGGCAATAACATCAATCAGATAAAAACGCGTTTCAGGAAAAAGAATCGCTAACGGGATTCCAGGAAAACCTCCACCGGTTCCAACATCAAGAACCGTTGCTCCGGGTTCAAATTTCATTATTTTTGCAATTCCAAGCGAATGCAAAATATGTTTTGTATATAATGCATCAATGTCTTTACGCGAAATAACATTGATTTTTTCATTCCAATCGTGGTATAAAAAGTCTAATTTTTGAAATTGTTCGATTTGAATGTCGGTCAAATCAGGAAAATATTTCAATATCTCATCCATTGCTCTAATTTTTTAACAAAAGTACTACTTTAGAGTTGAAATATTTAACTCAATTTTGCAAATTGAAAATTTATAATAATTACCTTTGAAAACTATTTAAATTAATTATGAATAACACTGCGCCTACATTTGCCAAACAAGACAATCTGAAGTTCTTCAGAACACTTAACTCACGAGTAAACAATTACTTCAAGGAGAATAACATTCAGAAAACTGGAAACTGGAAGTTGCACTTAAAAGCAATTATTCTTTTTGCAGTTTTTCTAACGCCTTACTTTTTGATCTTAACTCTTAACATGCCGTTTTGGGCACAATTGTTATTAAACATTTTAATGGGAGTTGGAATGGCCGGAATTGGAATGAATGTGATGCACGACGGAAACCACGGATCATACTCTTCTAAATCATGGATCAACAAGATTATGGGCGGAAGTATTTATATTCTGGCAGGAAATGTTCACAACTGGCAAGTACAGCACAATGTATTGCACCACACGTATACTAACATTCACGGACATGATGAAGATCTTGATGCCGGAAGAATTATTCGTTTTACACAAAACGCCGAATGGCAACGTTTTCATAAATTTCAACACTATTATTCTTTTTTCTTATACGGACTATTGACTTTCAATTGGGCTTTAACGACCGATTTCAAGCAAATGAAAAACTATCTGAAAAGAAAATTATCTTATGGAACACCTCAAAGTCCTGCCAAATTATGGACTGTTTTGGTTATCACAAAAATAATCTACGTTTTAATCTGGATGGTTTTACCAATGGTTCTTGGTGTAACCTGGTGGAAAGTTGTTGTTGGATTTTTCGTAATGCATTATGTAGCCGGATTAATTTTAAGTATTGTTTTTCAATTGGCTCACGTAGTAGAAGAAACTTCAAATCCAATCCCGAATGAAGAAGGAGAAATGGAAAATACCTGGGCAATTCACCAATTGTATACAACTGCTAATTTTGCTCCAAAAAACAAAATAATCAACTGGTTTACAGGAGGATTAAACCATCAGATTGAGCACCATATTTTCCCGAATATCAGTCATATTCATTACGGAAAAATTGCCGAAATCGTAAAACAAACTGCAATCGAATGCAACTTGCCTTATCATGAATTCAGAACCATGAGAGGAGCAATTGTAGCGCATTACAAGCATCTTAAAGATCTTGGAATGAAACCGGAACTAGCATAAAACTAAAAAAAATCTATTAATAATTAACCTTCCTTAATTAAAGTTGAAATTAAGGACATTCAAAATTTTTATAATGAATCATATTCTTTCAGACAGAATCAACAACTTAGCGACATCACAAACCTTAGCAATGGCTGCTTTAGCACGTGAGTTAAAAGCACAAGGAAAAGACATTATCAGTTTAAGTTTAGGTGAACCAGATTTTAATACTCCTGACTTCATCAAAGAAGCTGTTAAAAAAGCAGTAGACGAAAATTACAGCACCTATTCTCCGGTAGAAGGTTATTTAGAATTGAGAGAAGCAATTTGCAAAAAATTCAAAAGAGACAATAATTTAGATTACAAACCAACTCAAATCGTAGTTTCTACAGGAGCAAAACAATCTTTGTACAACATTGCACAAGTAATGCTAAACGATGGTGACGAGGTTATTTTGCCAGCACCTTACTGGGTTTCTTACTTCGAAATTGTAAAACTCTCGGGCGGAGTTCCAGTTGAAGTTCCAACATCTGTAGATACTGATTTCAAAATTACACCAGAACAATTAGAAGCTGCCATCACACCAAAAACAAAAATGATGTGGTTCTCTTCTCCTTGTAACCCATCTGGATCTGTTTACAGTAGAGAAGAGCTTACAGCTCTTGCAAAAGTGTTAGAAAAATACCCAAATATATACGTAGTTGCCGATGAGATTTATGAGCACATCAATTTCTCAGGAACTTTCTGCAGCATCGGTTCAATCCCTGGAATGCTTGAAAGAACCATTACTGTAAACGGAGTAGCAAAAGCATTCGCTATGACAGGATACAGAATTGGTTACATCGGAGCACCGGAATTCATCGCAAAAGCATGTACAAAAATTCAGGGACAAGTAACTTCAGGAGCAAATTCTGTAGCGCAACGTGCAACAATTACTGCCGTAGAAGCTGATCCAAGCGTATTAAACCACATGGTTCAGGCGTTCCACACTCGTAGAGATTTAGTGGTTGGATTATTAAAAGAAATTCCTGGTGTAAAAATCAACGTTCCTGAAGGAGCATTTTACGTATTCCCGGACGTTTCTTCTTTCTTCGGAAAAACTTTAAAAGGAACCGAAATCAAAGATGCAAACGATGTATCGATGTACCTTTTAGCCGAAGCTAATGTTGCAACAGTAACAGGAGATGCTTTTGGAAATCCAAACTGTATCCGTTTTTCTTACGCGACAAGCGACGATATCTTAAAAGAAGCATTACGCAGAATCAAAGAAGCTTTGGCTGTGTAATATCATAAATAATAATTCAAAGGGTGTTTTTTTTTTTTTTCAAAAACACCCTTTTTTCATTTAGTCAATTAAAAGCGAAGCAATATCTCTTGCAATCGAAGTAGGAGAATTACAATCACAATTACTTAAACCTATTACATAAATATGTTCAGTAGGCTCATAAACTCCCATTGATTTAAAGCCGAAAATACTTCCTCCATGCTCGCGAACGATTTTGTCTTTTACTTTTTCAAGATGCCAGCCATATCCATAATCTATATTTACCCCATTAATTAACTGATAATTAGTAAAAGCTTTTTCTGTAAAAACAGGATTTAATAAAGCATTAGAATTTATCGTGTTTTGCCATTTTAACATATCATCTACATTCGACATTATCGAACCAGTAGCATAGGGTATCGAAAAACTAATATAATTTGCATTTACATAATGTTCTTTATCACGATAACCTGCAACCCTGTTTTTAATAATCTTTTCATGGCTTGCATAAAACGTATTTTCCATTCCTATTTTCTTAAAAATATTTTCAGTTACAAACTCCTCATAAGTCTGTCCTGATACAATTTCAATGATATAACCTAAAAGTACATATCCGGAATTACAGTATTTATATTGTTCACCAGGTTCAAAATCGCTTGGCTCATTTTTAAAAAAATCCACTAATTCCTTTGGAGACAAATCTCGTCTGGCAATATCTTTTATAGACTTCATACTCGTAAAATCCTTAATTCCCGAAGTGTGAGTTAGCAAATGATGTATTGTAATTGCATTCCCATTAGGATAATCCGCAATAAATTTCTTAATTTCATCATTCACATTTAGTTTTCCTTTTTCAGCAAGCATTAAAACAGAAACTGCTGTAAATTGTTTTGTCATTGATCCAATTTCAAAAACAGATTCAGGTTTCATCTTAACATCCATTTCTAAATTAGCCATTCCAAAAGCCTTCCTGTAAATGATTTTTCCGTTTTTGGCAGCCAAAAAAACTCCTCCGGGACCTTCAGCTTTAAATTTCGAAGTAATCAAACTATCTATTTTACGTTCTCTATGCTGAGAAAATAATGCTGATGAGAAAATTAAAAATGCTATAACATAAAAAATTGAAATTGATTTCATTTATCCGTTTAATTAATAATTAATAAAAACTTTGACGACTTAAACAAACTTCAGGTTACAAAAACAAAAGCTCTGAACCTAAAATATTATGGGTTTACCTACGCCCTGGCTATTCATTGCAATCTTTTGCTTCATTTCATTACATAAAAGGATTTCCACTTCTATCCCTAACCCAAATCTTCATATAAGACCTTTTAGTTTAAGAAATCAAATTAAATCTGCTCCATCTGCCTAATCTGCGAGAAAAATTAAATTCACTTTCAAAATTCCCATTCCACAATTTTATAAACACCCCTCATAATTCTATAAGATATAACGCTTAATAAAATCCCAACTTTGTAATATAAAATTTAAAAAACTATTTATTATGATACATACAGATGAAACCACAGAAAAAGCAGTTAGTACCTTAGAAGGATTAATTTCAATCCTGGAAGACGGAAAACTAGGATACACCAATGCCGCAGAACATGTAGACAGCCCGGCAATTAAAACCGACTTTCTCGATTATGCCCGCGAACGTGCCTTATTCATTGTAGAAATACAAGACGAAATCAACAAACTGGGAAAATCAACAGATACCTCAGGGGGCGGACCATTAGGAGCAATACACCGTGCCTGGATCGATATTAAATCTTCGTTTACAAGCGGAGATACCGAAGCCATCATCAATGCTTGTATTACCGGAGAAGAAGCTGCTATCGAAAAATACAAAATGGCTCTTGAACACAACCATCTTGACGCAAGTCAAATTGGTATTGTTTCAAAACAATTAAACAGTATCGAAAACACTGTGACAAAAATCAAAGCGAAAAAATTGTCATAATATTTGGCACTATATTTTTGAGAAGAAAACTACTTGGTTAATAAACTAAGTAGTTTTTTGTTTTTATTAAATCTCAAATTCTATATTTTTATCTCCAATACATAAAACAAAATTTATCAAAAAATGAAAAAGGTAATTTTAGATCTGGCAGTAACATTAGACGGTTTTATTGAAGGTCCCAAAGGAGAAACTGATTGGTGTATCATGGACGACGATATGGATTTTGATGGTTTCCTATCCACTATAGATACTATTTTTTATGGCAGAGTAAGTTATGATATGTGGGGGAATTATCAACCGGATGAAAACGCCAGTCCTGATGAAAAATCACTTTGGAAAGAAGTACATGCTAAAGAGAAATACGTTTTTTCCAGCCAAAATAAAAAAGACGAGAATGCCACCTTCATAAATTCTGATATCACAAATACAGTAAATGAGATTAAGAAACAATCCGGCAATAACATCTGGTTATATGGCGGAGCAAGCCTTATTAAAACTTTCATTCAATTGAACCTCATTGATACCTATAGAATATCTGTTCACCCTATTGCTTTAGGAAGCGGAAAACCATTATTTGAAGATCTAAAAAACCGAATACAACTAAAATTACTCAAAACCAATATTTTCAAATCAGGGGTTGTGCAACTTATTTACGAACCCGCTAAATAAAAAACTTCATTTATCATCATTCCATATTAGTTAACTATTTCAAAAAAAGTCACTTCAGCATTAGCAAACTCGAATTATTTATAAGAACTTTGCAAACTTTTTTCCATGAATACCACAAAAGCCTAAAGTTTTAGAAATGAAGAAGAAGATTGAAATATTAGCTCCAGCAAAAGATTTAATTGGAGGGATGGCCGCGATAAATAGTGGTGCCGATGCAGTTTATATTGGTGCTCCGCAATTTGGTGCCCGTTCTAATGCCAACAATTCAATCGAAGATGTTGCAGCATTGGTAAAATATGCGCATTTATTTAATGCTCAGGTTTTTGTAGTAATGAATACCATTTTGTACGACAACGAGCTAGAAACATGTCGCAAAATGATCTATGAATTATACGATATAGGTGTCGATGCCCTGATCATTCAGGATATGGCAATCATGGAAATGGACTTACCTCCTATCGTACTTCATGCCAGCACACAAGCCAATAACCGTGATGCCGATAAAATTAAATTCCTTAAAGATGCCGGAATCAAACGTGTGGTTTTAGCCCGCGAATTGAACCTGCACCAAATTAAAACGATTTACGATGAGGCAGATGTTGAATTAGAATTTTTCGTAACTGGAGCTTTATGCGTATCCTTTAGTGGAAACTGTTATATGAGTGTAGCCAACGGAGAACGCAGCGCCAACCGTGGTTCCTGCGCACAAAACTGCCGTCTACCTTATAATCTAATCGACGGAAACGGAGAAACCCTGATCAAAAACAGCCACTTACTTTCTATCAAAGATTTAGATATTTCAGATCAGATTCCTAATCTTATTGAAGCCGGAATTGTTTCTTTCAAAATCGAAGGAAGACTTAAAGATGTAGTTTACGTTAAAAATAACGTATCCTTTTTACGTCAAAAACTCGACAGCTATTTAGAAGGAGCAGGAAGCGAAAAATACATGAAAGCTTCATCTGGAACTTGTACTTATACTTTCGATTCTTCTTTAAGCAGAACTTTTAATCGTGGTTATACTGATTATTTTGTAAACGATAGAAATCACAGTATTGGTTCCTGGGAAAGCCCAAAATCAAAAGGACAATACATTGGTAAATTGATCCGAACTGTTGGAAACGCTTACGAAATCGAAAATGGCGAATTACTAAACAACGGCGACGGACTTTGTTTCATCAACGAAAATAACGAAGCCGACGGAATCTACGTAAACAAAGCCGAAAACGGTAAAATATATCCAAACGTTTTAAAAGAAGTAAAAGACGGCACTTTCATTTACAGAAATAACGACGCTGCTTTTATCAAAATTGTAGAAAGAGAAGACAGTGCTGTTCGTAAACTGAGCACTACTTTATTACTTGCAGAAACCGAAACTGGTTTTGAACTAATCGCAACCGATGAAGACGGAAATGTAAGCACCGTAAACTTAGAACATTCAAAAGAACAGACTAAAACCGGCGAATCAATCGAAGAGAACATCAAAACACAATTGGCAAAAACAGGTTTTACCCCTTATACTGCTGATGAAATTAATATCATGTTCTCTCAAAACTGGTTCCTTCCTATTTCAAAAATCAACGAAATGCGAAGAACCGTTTACGATCAGTTAACCGAGATTCGTTTGGCCAATTACAAACGCGAAGAACACCAATTGGTAAAAACGTCACATCCGTATCCTGAAACCAAATTGGATTTCATGTACAACGTTTCGAACAAAACCGCACGTAAATTCTACGAGCGTCATGGTGTAACCGAAATAGAAAAAGCATTCGAATTGCAATGGGATCCGGGAAAATCTCGTGTAATGACCACAAAATATTGTATCAAATACGAATTAAAAAAATGCCCAATACACCAAAAAGATATCATGGGTGTCAAAGTAAAAGAACCATTGGTTTTAAAACAAGGCGAGCTCGAATACAAACTAAAATTCAACTGCAAACCCTGCGAAATGGAAATCTGGGAAAAAGATGCCGAATTCGAAATCGAAGAAGATCAATTTCACTAAAAAGCAAAAAAGCGACACTTTACAGTATCGCTTTTTTTTATTTATTTTTTATTAGCAGTGGTTTTCGATCCTGCTTTTGACGTCGCCTTTGTTTTTGTCGCTTTTACCTCTGCTTTTTGTTCTTGTTTCTTTGGTTTCACATTATATAAAGCCACAACTTTCTCAATGTCATCATATTTATATTCTTTATCTTCAATCTTTTTAGCGATTTCCGGACTATCCTTAAAATAATAAACTCCATATTCCCTAAAAAAAGCATTATATCCTGCCGAAAGAGCATTTGAACTCATAGAAACCAATACAGGATAATCTTCATTACTTCTCTTTAAATAATGGTTAACATCTTTAGAAACTACCTTCATCTTCTCCTCCTTTACCTTTTCTTTTGTCTTTTCATCCTCCACTTTCACCTCTTTTATTCCGTATTCCTCTCCACCTATATATAAAGAAGTTTTTCCTTCGATCATTTTACAGATCCAATTTTCATCAATAATTTTAAATTCTGTACCCTTTTTTTTGTACACTTTCGTTTTTGTCCATACAAAAGTATATGACAGCTTTTTATTTGCATCAAAAATCTGAATTGAATCTAAATCTTTACTAGCATATTTTTCATTTTCCTCACCAACTTTAATCTTTACTTTTTTATCAGCAAAACCAGGGAACTTAACGATCCCGCTAATTTTTTGTTTGTCTTTTTTAAAAACGATCGCATCAGCTTTTTGTTCTCCCATTCCTAACTTAAATGTAATTCCTGCCGACTGCGCTTGTAAAAGAGATGTAACGCACAAAGCACTCATCACTAAAAAAATATTTAATTTCATTCTTTTGGGGTTTTATTTATAAGCTGGCAAATATAGAAATATCGCATCGTTTTAAGGAAAGTTTCAAAGCTGCCAAACATGAAGTTATGCTATAATTATTAACAAAAATTTACCCATAAAAATAATTTGGGCGTGTTCGCCACGGCGAATCAGGCTATCCGCTGCAAGTCCTCACACTTCCTTCGTCAGGCTGTGGGTTTTCCACTTCTATCCCTCACGCGAACGGTTCATTAGACCGTTTACGCTTTCCAAGATTCATACACTCACAATCTTGTCAACTTCGAAGAACGAGATCCGAGCGATAGCGAACAGAGAAGTAAATCACACTCGGAATTCGACAAAGATTGGCGATTTTGATTGCGAGTTTCTGGTATGCTTCCTCGTTCCTCACAATGACAAACTATGTGGTTACTTTGTCTAAAGATTAAATTTCCAATTAAATTAAATCTGTTGAATCTGCAAAATCTGCGTGAGAATAAATTCCATTTTATTTATCTTTACTCTCAAAATCACAATCAAATGGAACAAAAAACCAGCATCCGAAAAGATTCAATTATAGCTGGATTTTTTGTATGCTCTATTTTTCCACTTTTGATATTCTCAAAAAGCTATTTCTTTGATCTTTGTATCCAAATATGCGATTTTGGTATTTTTTGGAATCCAATTTTCTGGGGAATTTTATTCCCATTATTTATTGTTTTTCTCTTTTGGAGTACTGCTAAAAAAATCAGCTTTTCATTAAATCAAATAGCATACTTTAAAGCTTGTTCTCAATTTTCTTTTGGAGTAAGTTCAAAAATCATATTAGCTCTTTTTACACTTTATATAATCGGAAAATTCATAAATGGAATATCCACTCCATTAAGATCTCAATTTCTGGATCAGATTATTTTTTCTATACTCACGATATTATTTTTATCCTTTGTATTAATGATTCTAACTTTTATAAGCAGTTTAATAATTGTAAAAGCAAACCAAAATTCTCAATCTCTAAATCAAACAAAATGAAAATACTACTCCTCGGTTCGGGCGAATTAGGCAAAGAATTTGTCATTGCCGCGCAAAGAATCGGACAAACCATAATTGCTGTTGATAGTTACGAAAATGCTCCCGCAATGCAAGTTGCACACGGTTTTGAAGTCATCAACATGCTAGACGGCGAAGCTTTAGATAGAATCGTAGCCAAACACCAACCAGACTTTATAGTTCCAGAAATAGAAGCCATTCGTACCGAACGTTTTTACGATTACGAGAAACAAGGCATTACCGTTGTTCCTTCAGCGAAGGCGGCCAACTTTACCATGAACCGTAAAGCCATTCGCGATTTAGCATCAAAAGAATTGGGGTTAAAAACAGCCAAATATCAATATGCAACTTCTGCCCAAGAATTGCAAAAAGCGGTTCAGGAAGTTGGAATTCCGTGTGTGGTAAAACCTTTAATGTCATCATCGGGAAAAGGACAATCTACCATAAAAACCGAAAGTGATATCGAAAAAGCCTGGCAATATGCCGTTGCAGGTTCACGCGGAGATGTTATCGAAGTTATTGTAGAAGCTTTTGTAGATTTTCATTCAGAAATCACACTTCTAACCATTACACAAAATAACAATCCAACCTTATTTTGCGCACCAATTGGTCACCGACAAGAACGTGGTGATTATCAGGAAAGCTGGCAACCCGCAAAAGTTTCTGAAGCCGATTTATACGAAGCCCAAGATATGGCCGAAAAAATTACTGAAGCTCTTGGTGGAGCAGGACTTTTTGGTGTTGAATTTTTCTTAACCAATGAAGGTGTTTATTTCTCCGAACTCTCTCCTCGCCCACATGATACCGGAATGGTAACTTTAGCCGGAACGCAAAATTTCAACGAATTCGAATTGCATTTACGTGCGATTTTAAGTCTTCCTATTTTCGAAATTACATTAGAAAAAGCCGGAGCAAGTGCCGTAATTTTAGCTTCTGAAGATTCTACAAATCCCACTTTTACCGGAATCGAAAAAGTAGCTGCTTTACCCAAAACCGATTTTAGAATTTTTGCAAAACCAACTTCAAGACCGTATCGCCGAATGGGAGTTGTTTTAAGTCATGATTCATTGGCAACCCCAATCGAAGAAGTTGTCGAACGCGCCAAAGCAACTTCTAAATTAATAACTGTAAACTCTTAAAAATGAAAAAAGCACTATTTCTATTATTCCTATTTGTTGGAATCGCAACGCAGGCTCAGGACAAAAAAACAACCGAAAAACCTCAAATCGTAGAAACCGCTTGCGGTGAATGTCAATTTGGGATGAAAGGAAAAAGCTGTGATTTAGCCGTTCGCATTGACGGAAAACCATATTTTGTAGACGGAACCACGATCGACGAACATGGCGATGCTCATGCTGAGGATGGTTTCTGCAATAAAATCCGCAAAGCTTCTGTGACCGGAAAGGTAGAAAACGGTCGTTTTAAAGCTACTTCATTCACTTTGATAAAAGAAAAATAATGGAGTTAATTCTTGAAAATATTGCCAAACACGTTTCGCTAACACCTGAAGAGCAAGCTCTTTTTTTATCGAAAACCGAAACGCAAACCTATAAAGCCAAAACTATTTTACTAAGTGCCGGAGAAGTTTGCAAACATTCTTATTTTGTAAATTCCGGAATTTTAAGAAGTTTCAATATCAACGATAATATTGTCGAACATGTATTGTCCTTTTCTTGCGCAGGCTGGTGGATTAGCGACATGTACAGTTTCTTTTCTCAAAAACCGGGGCAGCTCTTTATAGAAGTTCTGGAAGATGCAGAAGTAGTTTCACTATCAAAAGAAAATCAGGAACAATTGTATCTCGAAATTCCAAAATTAGAACGCTTTTTCAGAATATTAATCGAAAATTCATTGGTTGCCAATCAACAACGATTAATGGACAATTTAAGTTTACCTGCCGAAGAACGTTTTGATAAATTCTGCAAAAAATACGGAACGCTGGTTCACAAAGTTCCTCAAAAACAAATCGCCTCTTTCATTGGTGTCACACCCGAATTTTTCAGTAAAATGAAAGCCAGGCTTTTAAAAAAATAATTTTAGCCACAGATTAAAAGGATTATAATGATTAAAAAAAATGTTGCCAAGAATTTCACGAATTCACGCGAATTTTAATTCAATTTTGAGCCAATTAATTTGTGTGAATTGGTGAAATTCGTGGAAAAAAAATCATTTTAATCTGTAGCAAAAAACAAAAAAACCAGTTCAGTGAACTGGTTTTTCTTTTGAATTAAAATTGCTCAACCTCTGTAGAATGTTCCATTGCTGTTATGGTTGATTTCCCTATCATTACCGTGTTTTGAACGGCATCAAAATAAGAAGTTCCTACGAACGCCTGATGTTTTACAGCTCGGAAACCATTTTTCTGCAAAGCAAATTCTCTTTCCTGTAATTCAGAATATCCTGCCATACCGCGTTCTTTATACGCTTTAGACAATTCGAACATACTGGTATTCAAAGCGTGGAATCCTGCCAAAGTAATGAACTGGAATTTATATCCCATTGCCGCCAGATCTTCCCTGAACGTTTCCATTTCAGCTACTGATAATTTCGCAGCCCAATTGAAAGATGGAGAACAATTGTACGCCAGCATTTTATCCGGGAATTCCTTTTTCATGGCATCGGCAAACTTTTTAGCATAAACCAAATCCGGATTACTGGTTTCCATCCAGATCAAATCAGCATAAGGTGCGTAACTCAAACCTCTTGCAATTCCCTGATCGATTCCGCTGTTTACATAGAAGAAACCTTCGTTTGTTTTTTCACCCGTTATAAATTTAGCATCTCTTGGGTCAGCATCACTGGTTAATAAATTAGCCGCATCAGCATCTGTCCTTGCTACGATAAGTGTAGAAACTCCCATAACATCAGACGCCAAACGAGCCGCAATCAGTTTATTAATAGCCTCTTGTGTCGGAACCAAAACCTTTCCGCCCAAATGCCCGCACTTTTTAGCAGAACTCAACTGATCTTCAAAGTGAACTCCTGAAGCCCCCGCTTCAATCATTGATTTCATTAATTCGAAAGCATTTAAGTTTCCGCCAAAACCAGCTTCGGCATCCGCCACAATCGGAACCAGATAATCTTTTTTATCTTCCACTCCGTTTACGGTCTGAATCTGATCAGCGCGTAACAGCGCATTGTTTATTTTTTTTACCACCATTGGTACACTATTTACAGGATAAAGCGATTGGTCCGGGTACATTTCTCCCGCCAAATTTGCATCGGCCGCTACTTGCCAGCCACTCAAATAAATCGCTTCAAGACCAGCATCGACTTCCTGAATCGCCTGATTTCCTGTCAACGCGCCTAAACCAGCAACATAATCCTGATTTTTTAACTTTCTCCATAATTTTTGCGCTCCCATTTTGGCAATAGAATGCTCAATTTGATACGAACCCTGAAGCGTAATTACTTCTGTAGCGGTATAAGGACGTTCAACACCTTTCCATCTTGGGTTCGTAATCCAATCGTTAATCAATTCCTGAATTCTGTCTTCTGTTGTTTTCATAAATAGTTTGAGTTAAAGTGGTTAGTAAGTAATAGTTTTCAGTCGCAGTTTCAAGTTTTCAGTTTTAACTGGACTTATTTTTTTTAAACACATAGAAACATAGTTTTCCTTTGTGGTTAAAGGCATTTCATTTGTTTAAACAAACATAGCTATGTGTGAAAATCTAGTTTTTTTTTAAAACTGTCTTTATTCACATTTTAATCTATGTTTCTATGTCTTTAAGATCATTCGCAGATTTTTTTATTCTCATTTTATCTGCTAGATCTGCGTGAAAAATTATTCGCCCGCAGATTTAGCAGATCAAGCAGATTTTTCATTTTTAATTCTCAATTTTTAATTACTATAGATATTTATAACACGGAATAGTCAAGAAATCAACGAAATCGGGATTTACAACCAGTCGTTCCAAAACTTTTTCAGCCAAAGGAAATTGTCGTTTTTCATGAAGTTCCTCGCCTAATTCGTCTTTAATTTTTCTGAATTCATCTAAAGCCAGTTCATGATAATACGCCAAATCTAATTTTTTGCCATTATCCAAAACCACTTTATTCTGAAGCCATTGCCACAATTGCGATCTCGAAATTTCGGCCGTTGCGGCATCTTCCATCAAATTGTGCAAAGCCGCAGCGCCCTGTCCGTTCAGCCATGAAGCCAGATACAAAACTCCTACGTTGATATTTTTACGAACACCATTTTCAGTAATGATTCCAATTGGTGGCTCAATCAAATCAGCTTCTGTAATTTTGCGATGTTCTCTTTTTATATGAATCTGGTTTGGAGTTGGCATTCCTTTATCAAAAATTTCTTTTGCAATAGCAACCAAATCCGGATGTGCTACCCAGGTTCCGTCATGACCGTTTCGAACTTCGCGTTCTTTATCGGTTTTTACTTTTGCGAAAGCAGCAGCATTCGCTTCTTCATTATTCTTAATCGGAATTTGAGCTGCCATTCCGCCAATCGCATGAATCCCGCGTTTATGACATCTTTGAATTACCAGATTCGAATAAGCATTCATAAAAGGTGAAGTCATGTTTACCTGATCGCGATCCGGAACGATAAATTTTGGATTCTTTCTAAACTTTTTGATATAAGAAAAAATATAATCCCAACGTCCACAATTCAAGCCTACGATATGTCCTTTCAATTCATAAATAATTTCATCTAACTGAAAACTCGCCGTTATGGTTTCTATTAAAACCGTCACCTTTATGGTTCCTCTTTCCAGTTTCAAATAATCCTCGGTAAAGTCAATTACATTGTTCCACCAGCGTGCTTCGAGATAATGCTCTAATTTCGGAATGTAGAAATACGGTCCTGAATTGTTTTCTAAAAGCCTTTTGTGGTTATGAAAAACATACAATCCAAAATCTACCAAAGAGCCTGAAACTTCTTTTCCTTCAATCAACAGATGTTTTTCCGGCAAATGCAAACCTCTCGGACGTACAATTAGCGTAGCAATTTTTTCATTCAAATGATAAGACTTTTGCTTTACCAAATCGGTGTATGTAATGGTTTTGTTTACCGCATCGATTAGATTCATTTGACCGTCCATTAAATTTTGCCAGGTTGGCGAAGTACTGTCTTCAAAATCAGCCATAAAAGTTTTTGCCCCGGAGTTCAATGCATTAATGATCATTTTACGATCAACCGGTCCGGTAATTTCCACTCTACGATCTAACAAATCTTTCGGAATCACTCCAGCTGTCCAATTACCTTCTCTGACACTTTTTGTTTCCGGAGTAAAAACAGGCATGACGCCCTGATCAAAAGCAGTTTGTTTTTGTTCGCGTTGTAACAATAACAGTTTTCGTTGCGATTCGAATTTTCGATGCAAATCGGTGATAAAAACAATTGCTTCTTCTGTCCAGATCTTTGGATAAGAAAGCTTCTTTTCGGCTAAAAATTCCATTGCCGTTTCGGTAATTTCTAATTGGTTTTTCATAGCTGTTGATTTTATTTTAATTAGTAATAATCAAATCAATCATATCTTTTTCAAGACTTAAATTCATAATCGATTGATATCTAATATTTTCTACACCACAATATTAGAAAAAAGTTTTTTACAAAACAAGCGAACGTTCGCTAAATATTAAAAATAATTTTTTGGCGATTATTTTTCAAATGACTATATTTGATACATGGATATCGAAAAAGACTATATAAAGCTGATCTTTGGACTAAAACTCAAGCAGGTCAGAACGCAAAAAAATCTTTCTCTTTTTGGCTTAGCCAAATTGACTAATCTTTCAAAATCGTACTTAAACGAGATTGAAAAAGGAAAAAAATATCCAAAAACAGATAAAATTTTGCTTCTATGCGAACATTTGGACGTTAGTTACGACCAAATGGTATCCTTAAAACTCGATAATAACCTCGCACCGATTGGAGAAATTCTGAAGTCAGGTATTTTAAAAGAGATTCCGTTAGAACTTTTTGGGATTCAGGAAGCGGATTTAATTGATATTATTGCCAATGCGCCAGCTAAGGTCAATGCGTTTATTAGTACGATTATCGAAATCGCGCAGCATTATAATTTAAGTCGTGAAAGTTTCTTTTTGGCTGCTTTACGATCGTACCAGGAAGCACACAATAATTATTTTGAAGATCTGGAAGACAAAGTCATTTCTTTTTCGAAATCATTTCAAATCAATTTAGATTCTAAAGTAAGTATCGAAGAATTAGAAGCCATATTAAAAGAAGAGTATGAATATAAAATAAAAGAAATCATATTTTCTGAACAGGAAGCCTTGGGAGATTTACGTTCTATTTATGTTCCTAAAAGCAAGACTTTATTACTTTCTACAGAATTAGACCATCCGCAGAAAGCCTTTATTTTAGCCAAGGAAATTGCTTATAATTATTTGAAAATTTCAGATCGCTTACTGACTTTTAGCTGGATTAAGTTCGAAAATTTCGATCAGGTTCTCCACAATTTTTATGCGTCGTATTTTGCGGGAGCTTTGCTATTACCAAGACAATTAGTTGCGGATAAAATCAATGATTTTTTAAATAACGAAAAACCAAATCCCGAAGAATTTGTGGCGCTAATCGAGAGTTTTGAAGTTTCGCCCGAATCTTTCTATCAGAGATTGACGAATTTATTGCCAAAGGATTTTCATCTTAAAAACTTGTTCTTTTTAAGAATGTCGCATAAAATTGGTTCTGATAAATATCAAATCAAAAAAGAATTACATATTACCAATCAGCAGGAACCTCACGCCAACGAAACCGATGAACATTATTGCAGAAGATGGGTTTCGGTAAAAACGATCGATGAAGCTATTAAACAAAATAAACCTCATTTTTTTGATGCTCAAATTTCAAGCTATGTGCATAGCGGGAATGAATATTTGGTTTTTTCATCAGCAACAAAAGATCCTTTTATTGATCATAATATACGCAGTATTTCTGTTGGAATCCTGATTACTCCGGCAATGAAAAAGAAATTCAAATTCATCGAAGGAAAACCTTTGGTGAAAAGAATCGTTGGTGTTACATGTGAAACCTGCGATGTAAAAGATTGTTTCGAAAGAGCTGCACCGCCAATCGCATTGGAGAAGAAAAAGCGTCATGAGAATACAGATGCGGTGGTTCAGCAGTTTATAAATCAATATAGCTAAAACATTATGAAATATTTGACTTTAATAATAACGCTGTTTTTTATTACTCCAAACCAGCAAACAGATAAACTTACTGGCAGTTATAATTATTTAATAGAGGAGAACAATTTCTACATTCAAAAGGATAAAATTACTTTTAACGATAGTGTTTTTGTGTTTGATAACAAGTATTTGCCAAAAGGAAAAATCTTATATGGAAATGCCATACTATTGGACAATTTCATCAATACAGATTTAATTATAAGTATTTCAAAAGATCAAATCAAAAAAGACACTATTCTATTTTACATGCATGATAAACAAAGTTCAGCTGCGAATTACCTTGATGAAGTAGTTGGAAAAGGGAAATTAATTAAAATTAAATAGTTCGATTTTAATGATCTCGCAATCCTGATAATTATCGGAAGCGAAGTCGCAAAGTTTTATTGTTATTTTGAACTCAACCACAATCTTGTCATCTCGACGGAGGAGAGATCGCACTAGAAACTCCGATCCAATAATAGTCAATCTTTGTCGATTATGATTGCGCAGAATGGATTGAAATCCATCCCTACAATATAATTCGTTCCTCCGGAACTTTTATGCAGATTAGAAATATACATTTCTTCTGAAAATGAAGCTTCTCGTTTAGCATCGATAGAAGCAAAAATCCTTTTGTGCCGGCGTTCGGCACAAAAGATTACTTCGTCAGTTCGCTATCTCGAGTGTAACGGATAGCGGGACTTCAGGTCTTTTGAAACTAAAATTTCTGCTCCTGCAAAAAACTTAGAATCTTAGCATCTCAAAACCTCATAATCTTAGAAAAATCTTTTCTTAATCTAGGTTAAGTGCCTTTCATTGACCTTGGCTGTATCTTTGTACTATAAAAATAACAAAACACATATCATCATGGAAAATATAGTATTACACAAAGCAGAAACAAGAGGAAATGCAAATCACGGATGGCTAAATGCTTATCACAGTTTTAGTTTTGCAAGCTGGTACAACCCGGATAGAATTCAGTTTGGAGCTCTTCGTGTTTTGAACGATGACACAATTGCCGGCGGAATGGGTTTTGGAACTCACCCTCACGATAATATGGAAATCATTACGATTCCGCTTGAGGGAGATTTAGCTCACAAAGACAGTATGGGAAATACTGAAATCATCAAAAACGGTGATATTCAGGTAATGAGTGCCGGAACTGGTGTTCAGCATAGTGAGTTTAACCCCAATGCAGATCAGCAGACTAAATTATTACAAATCTGGTTGTTTCCGAACAAAAGAAATGTAGAACCACGTTACCAGCAAATCACTCTGGATGTTGCTGACAGACACAATAAATTAGCACAAATTTTATCTCCAAATACTGATGATGACGGAGTTTGGATTCATCAGGATGCCTGGTTTAATATGGGTAATTTTGACTCAGGTGTATCTACTGAATACAAAATCAAAAAGGAAGGAAACGGAGTTTACGCTTTTGTTTTGAAAGGAAACGTTACCATCAACGGTCAGGAATTAAACACTCGTGATGCTATTGGAATTTCAGGAACTGACACTTTAAACATACAAGCAAATACTGATGCTGAATTTTTATTGATGGATATTCCTATGAACTATTAATTCAAAGATTACAATTAATACTTTTTCTCGAGAAGTGGTAATAAATATGATCATCAGATTATTATCACTTCTTTTTTTAATAATTACTGAGCGAAATTTTGCCACAGATTAAAATGATTTTTTTATGCTGAATTAATAATCTGTGAAAATCCTTTAATCTATAAAAAAAATAAAATCAAAAATCAACTCCTTTTCATTTCTTAATCTAGGTTAAGTGTGATTCGAGTACTACGGACGTAACTTTGTCCTATCAAAATGAAATTAATTATTTAAAAATAAAAATTATGGCAACTACAAAATGGTCAATTGACCCAACACATTCAGAAATTGGTTTTAAAGTTAAACACATGATGTTTACAAATGTTTCAGGAAAATTTGGAACATACGACGCTACAATTACTACAGATGGAGATAACTTCGAAAATGCAGCTATTGAATTTTCTGCTGATATCGCTTCGATCGATACTGCAAATGCAGACAGAGACGGGCATTTAAGAAGCGGTGACTTTTTTGATGTAGAAAATCACCCAAAATTAACTTTCAAAGCTTCATCTTTCAAAAAAATCAATGCAGGAAGCTATGAAATTACTGGAGATTTAAACATTAAAGGGGTTTCTAAAAGCGTAACTTTTCCTGTAGAATATAGCGGAATCCTGACTGATCCTTGGGGAAATACAAAAGTAGGTTTAAGCATAGAAGGAAAAATAAATCGTAAAGACTGGGGTCTAAACTGGAACTCTGCTCTTGAAACTGGTGGTGTCTTAGTTGGAGAAGAAGTTCGTTTAAACATTGAATTACAATTTACAAAACAAGCTTAATCCAACAATAATAGAATTTAATTTGATTGGTTTAAAATCCTGTACTTTTTTTAGGAAGTGCAGGATTTTTGTTTTTTTTTTAGCCACGAATTCACGAATTATTTTTTCCAAACTTTATGCATAAAAAATTCGTGAATTCGTGGCTAATAAAACTCAACGTATTGCATTTCGAAATTCTGTTGGTGACATTCCGGTTTGTTTTTTGAAGAATCGGGAGAAATAGGAGTAATCTTCGTAACCTACTTTAAACGCAACTTCGTTTACAGCTAATTGTTTATCGATTAGCATTCTTTTTATTTCTAAAACTACACGATCTGTAATAACTTCTGTGGCTGTTTTTTGTAGAATTTCATTGCAGATTCGATTTAAATGTTTTAACGTGATATTTAATTTTTCGGCATAAAAAGAGGGCAGTTTTTCTTCTCTGAAATATTGTTCTAAAAGTATTTCAAACTTATCGATTTTAACATTATACGAATGCGCTTGATGTGAATAGGTTTCGTTGTATTTGCGGGCAATTTCGATATGAATGCAGTCTAATAGATTCAGCATTTTATCGAGTTGATATTTGTTTTCATTATTGTTTTCCTGAATTAATAAATCAAAATATGGGAGGATTTTCGGAATTTCCTTTTCTTCAAAAACCATTTCCGGCCTATTGTGAATCGAATGATAAAAGTTATACTCGTTGATGTTTTTTTGTCCGAAATACAGATTATACAATTCCTGCGAAAAAATAATCACAAAACCCTCAATATCTTCAGACAAACTCCAGTGATGCATTTGTCCGGGCTGCAACACAAATAAGCTTCCTTTTTTGATTTCGAATTGATCAAAATCGACTTCATGCTGTCCTGAACCTTTGGTAAAAAAAACCATTAAATACGAATCGTGACGATGTGGTTCTTCGACAAAACTGTGACTTTTTAGATGTTCGGTAAAAGTATTCACATAAAAATCACGGCGAATATCATTACAGCTAAAATTCTGAACACTATAAACAGGATATCTTTTCATACGCAACTTAATTTTAGATTCTAGACTTTAGATTTTGGGATTTGGAATTTCAATCAAAATGTCTTTATTGTGCTATAAGTAGCGAAGATATAAAAAAGACTTTTAATAGATTACAAATTACCTTTGTATAAATAAAAAACAACAAGATCATGTCAAGTGCATTAACTCATATTTTAAGCAACGAATGTCCTATTTGTCATAAAGGAAAAGTATTTAAAGACAAAAGTATTTTTTTGACTTTCGGGCTTCCAAAAATGAACGAATACTGCAGTCATTGCAATTATAAGTTCCAGAAAGAACCTGGTTATTTCTTTGGCGCCATGTACGTAAACTACGGATTAACAGTCGCTCAGGGAATCGCTACGTATTGTATTGCACAGTTTTTCTTCGAGAAAAATTTTGATTTAAGAATCATTCCCATTATTGCAGTGGTTATAACCTTACTTACTTCTTTCAATCTTAGATTTTCAAGATTAGCATGGATTTACATGTTTAAGGATTATACGAAATAAAAAAGTACTATTTTTGCCTTTCAATTGAAACTAATTTTCAATTTAAAAAAAATCAATCTTAAATTAGACAAATGAAAGCATACGTATTTCCGGGTCAGGGCGCACAGTTTACAGGAATGGGCAAAGACTTATATGAAACATCGGCTTTAGCCAAAGAATTATTCGAAAAAGCCAATGAAATTCTTGGTTTTAGAATTACAGATATCATGTTCGAAGGTACTGCCGAAGAACTAAAAGAGACTAAAGTAACTCAACCGGCTGTTTTTTTACACTCGGTTATTTTAGCGAAGACTTTAGGTGAAGATTTTAAACCAGAAATGGTTGCAGGACATTCTTTAGGAGAATTCTCAGCATTGGTTGCCAACGGAACTTTATCTTTTGAAGATGGTCTTAAATTAGTTTCACAACGTGCTCTTGCGATGCAAAAAGCCTGCGAAATTACTCCATCTACAATGGCTGCTGTTTTAGGTTTAGCCGATAATATTGTAGAGGAAGTTTGCGCTTCTATCGACGGAATTGTGGTTGCAGCCAACTACAACTGCCCTGGACAATTAGTTATTTCAGGAGAAACTACTGCAGTAGAAAAAGCTTGCGAGGCGATGAAAGCTGCCGGAGCAAAACGTGCTTTGATTTTACCTGTTGGAGGAGCTTTTCACTCACCAATGATGGAACCAGCAAGAGAAGAATTAGCTGCGGCAATTGAAGCAACTACATTCTCTAATCCTATTTGCCCGGTATACCAAAACGTAACGGCAAGTGCAGTATCTGACGCAAACGAAATCAAAAAGAACTTAATTATACAATTAACTGCTCCTGTAAAATGGACTCAATCTGTTCAACAAATGATCGCTGATGGCGCTACTTTGTTTACTGAAGTTGGCCCAGGAAAAGTATTGGCAGGTTTGATTAATAAAATCGACAAAGAAGCGGTTACTGCGAATGCTTAAATTTTAGCATTCAGTCGCAGTGACAGTTTTCAGTTATTGACGATATAAATAAAAAATCCTCATGAACAGATTGTTTGTGAGGATTTTGCTTTTTACTTTATTCTTGAAATTTATTCTTCCAAGGATAAGCTTTTATTCTTTTAGATATTTCGTCCTTAAATTCTTCAGGAGTTAAACCTTTTGCAAATTCAGCATCAAAATCATCTACCCAACATTCCCTAATTCCTCTTTTCGACTCAGCTTTCGCTTCTTCTAGTGTCAATCCCTTTGCAAACTCCGCATCAAAATTAAAAGTAATCATGTTATCTGCTTTTTTCATACCGACAACTAACTCGGTTTAACCTTACAAAATTTCAAAATAAATCAACCCAAAATAAAAAATCCCAAATAATCTAAATTTACTATTTGGGATTTTTATTTACTAATGTTAGACACACTGCTGTGCGTCTCTATTGGAACTGCGACTGAAAACTAATTAAGAGCGAACTTTTTGTTCCCATTTCCATGCACTTGCCATGGCTTCGTCTAAGCTTAATTGTGCTTTCCAGCCTAAAACATTGTTTGCTTTATCTGTATTGGCATACGCTTCGGTGATATCACCTTCACGACGCGGTTTAATTGTGTATGGTAATTTTTTATCGCTTACTTTTTCAAAACTATGAATTACTTCCAGAACCGAGCTTCCTTTTCCGGTTCCTAAATTGAAGGTTTCTACTTTTTGCAAATTCTTTTTATTGAATAAACGCTGTAATGCAATAACGTGTGCTTTTGCTAAATCTACTACGTGAATATAATCACGAACAGCTGTTCCGTCCGGAGTTGGGTAATCATCTCCAAAAACGGACAATTCTTTACGTAATCCTACTCCGGTTTGCGTAATAAAAGGCACTAAATTTTGAGGAACTCCTAATGGTAATTCTCCAATTTCAGTACTTGAATGCGCTCCAACCGGGTTAAAATAACGTAATAAGATTGCGCTAATATTAGTTACTTTAGCAGTATCTGTAATAATTTCTTCTCCTATTTGCTTGGTATTTCCATAAGGAGACATTGCCGCTTGTACTGGAGCATCTTCTGTAATTGGCATTTTTTCGGCTTGACCGTAAACTGTACAAGAAGAACTGAAAATAAAACTTGCCTCGGGTTTTTGCTGTAACTCCTGCAGCAAATAAACTAACGAAGCAATATTGTTTTCATAATATAATAAAGGCTGTTCTACACTTTCTCCCACCGCTTTTGAAGCGGCAAAATGAATTACTCCGGTAACATCATTGTGTTTTTTAAAAAAATCCTGAACCGATGCTTTTTCTCTTAAATCTAACTTTTCGAATAAAGGCGTTTTTCCTGTAATGGCTGTAATCCCTTTTAAAACATCTTCTGAAGAGTTCGAAAGATTATCAATTATCACTACTTCAAAGCCTTCATTCTGCAATTCGACTACGGTGTGAGAACCAATAAATCCTAATCCTCCTGTTACTAATACTTTCATTTTGTGGTTGTTTTTTTATTATGTAGTTAATTTGTAAGCCTGTCTGGCAATCAAAATCCAGTTATTTTTTTGCTTTTGCCAAACAAGCATTATTCCTATTTTAATATCCCTGTCGATTCCGTCATCTTTGGTATGAGCAGACAAAACATGTCGCACTATCGCTACATCATTCTGAATCGATATGGTTTGGTTTTGAAACTCTATAGTAACGAAATCAGATTTTCCGCTCGCTATTCCGTCTATAAATTCTACCTGGTTTTGAAAATTACCGTTCGAATGAACATACGTTAATTTATCAGAGGTTAGTGCTTTTAATTTCGCTCCATCAGCATCGATCATTGCTTTTCGCAAAATTTCAACCTGATTAACAATACTGGTTTCATCCTTCGTATTCGACTTTTGAGCAAAAGCAGAAAAAGAAACCAAAACCATCAAAATTAAAACACGTAAACTTCTCATAATTACTTATTCAAAAATTCTAAAACAGAATCTGTAATAAATTTAATTTGCTCATCATCCAATTCTGTATGCATTGGCAAAGCAATAACTTCTTGCACCAATTGATTGGTAACCGGAAATTGCTCTTCTTTATAACGAGGATCAACATACGCTTTTTGAGAATGCAACGGAATTGGGTAATAAATAGCACATGGAATTTGCTTATCCTGCAAATGCTGTAATAAAGCATTTCTGTCTGCATCGATAATTCTCAATACATATTGATGAAAAACGTGATCATTTTCCTTTGCATCAAATTCCGGTGTAATGATATGTGCATTTCCGGCAAAAGCCGCATTGTATTTTGTAGCAGCCAAACGACGTGCTGCATTATATTCGTCTAATAAAGGCAATTTCGCATTTAAAACTCCAGCCTGAATGCTGTCTAATCGTGAATTCACCCCCACAACATCATGATGGTAACGCTCGTACATTCCGTGATTTACAATTCCGCGGATAATATGTGCCAATTTATCATCATTTGTGAAGATTGCTCCTCCATCTCCATAACAGCCTAAGTTTTTAGATGGGAAGAATGACGTTGCCGCAACGTGACCAATTACTCCTACTTTACTTTTTGTTCCTGATTTCGAAATATAATCAGCTCCAATTGCTTGTGCATTATCTTCAATTACATATAAGTTATGCTCAGCTGCAATTTCCATAATCGCATCCATATTGGCCGCGCGTCCAAATAAATGTACCGGAACAATTGCTTTAGTTTTTGGCGTGATTGCTTTTTTAATTGCTTCGATATCAATGTTCATATTAGTGATATCAACATCAACCAAAACCGGAGTTAATTGCAACAAAGCAATAACCTCAACTGTAGCTGCAAAAGTAAAATCGGCAGTAATTACCTCATCACCTGGTTTTAAATCTAATCCCATCATGGCAATCTGCAAAGCATCTGTACCGTTTGCACACGGAATTACGTGTTTTGCTCCCAAATAATCCTCAAGATTTTTTTGGAACTGATGCACTAAAGGTCCGTTTATATAAGTATTTGTATCTAAAACTTCCTGAATAGAAGCATCAACGGTAGTTTTTATTTTTTCGTATTGACTTTTTAAGTCAACCATTTGAATTTTTTTCATTTTCAATATATTTTTAAAATTAAAGACCTGTTTTGTAATCAGAATCTCTAAAAGGAGGAACAAAAATAGTTATTTAATACCTTCAAACCAATGAAAATAATCGAAAGAAGCGTAATTTAGCCACAAAAATAAACAGATGCTTTTTCTATATAATTTAGTTATTTCTATTGCGGGGTTTTTTCTGAAAATTGTAGCGCTTTTTAGTCCGAAAATTAAACTTTTTGTAGCCGGTAGGAAAAATGTTTTTTCTATTTTACAAGAAAAAATAAAACCCTCAGATAAAACGATTTGGTTTCATTCGGCATCATTGGGTGAATACGAACAAGGTTTACCGGTAATCGAAAAAATCAAAGAAAAATACCCTGATCATAAAATCATTGTTACTTTTTTCTCTCCTTCAGGTTATGAAGTGCGTAAAAATAACACAGTTGCCGATATAACTGTTTACCTTCCGTTAGATACCAGAAACAATGCGAAGAAATTTTTGAAATTAGTGCACCCGGAATTAGCATTTTTTATTAAATACGAATTTTGGCTTAACTACCTAAAAGAACTTGAAACAAGCAAAACGCCTACTTATTTAATTTCGGGAATTTTCAGAGACAATCAGATGTTCTTTAAATGGTATGGCGGTTTTTACCGCAAAGCATTAAAGGCATTCACCCATTTTTTTGTTCAGAATGAAAGTTCTAAAGAAAAAATTGAAGCGATAGGATTTCATAATGTTATTGTTTCCGGCGATACGCGTTTTGATCGTGTCAATGCTATTTTAGAAAGAGACAATACGCTTGATTTTATCGAAAATTTCAAAAACAATTCACCGACCATAGTAATAGGAAGCTCCTGGCCAAAAGATGAAGCTCTATTAGCAGAATATATTAATCAGGCGCCAGACCATGTAAAATTTATTATTGCTCCTCATAACATTAAAGCAGATCAAATAGCGAGTTTAAAAAGTCAAATCACAAAATCGACTGTATTATTTTCAGAAAAGAAAGACCTTGACTTATCGGGCTACAATGTCTTTATTATAGATACAATAGGTTTATTGACCAAAATTTACAGCTACGGAACGATAGCTTACGTTGGCGGAGGTTTTGGAAATCCGGGAATTCATAATATTCTTGAACCCGCAACATTTGGAATCCCGATTGTAATTGGCCCAAATTACTCCAATTTTGCAGAAGCAATTCAATTAGTTGCACTTGAAGGATGTATGGTAATTTCTAACAGTAATGAGCTAAAAGAAAATCTGGATCGTTTGCTTAATGATAATCTTTTCTTTGAAGAAAAAAGCAACATTTGCAGATCGTATATTCAGGATAATACAGGAGCAACAAATACCATTATGAATATCGTTTCTTAAGCGATTTATTCAAACAATATGAGATTTACTGTCGTTATTATTTATAAAAGAGCTTAAATAAGCTCTTTTTCGCTTTTTTAGCTTATCAAATAATGAATCAAAAACAAAATAAACCGCAAGGAAGAGAATAGAAACAGCCAATTCTCTTATTGAATATTCAACGAAAAATAATTTATTCAAAAAATACAACAATATAACATAATTTTAGCATTGTGGCATATTATTTGATAACTAAGATAATCGTGAGCAATGAAAATATTTTAAAAAAAAAATAAAAAAATATTTTACATATTAAAAAATTTATATCTTTGCCACGAATTAATAATTAACCTTTTATAATAAAGTAAGATGAAAAAAGTATTTTTAAGTTTAGCTGTTGTTGCTGTTTTAACTGTTGTTTCTTGTAAAAAAGCTGACGCTGCAGCTACTGAGTCTGTAGATTCTACTGCTGTTGCTGTTGATTCTGCTGCTGCTGTAGTTGATTCTGCTGCTGCAACTGTTGATTCTGCTGCTGCTAAAGTTGATTCTGCTGCTGCTAAAGTAGAAGAAGTAAAAAAATAATTAGAACCTAGTTTCTAAAAATTTTAAAACCATCCTTGAGATGGTTTTTTTTATGCTCAAAAACTAATTTAAAATTCCAATAATTTTAAATTAGCTTTTCTAATAACACAAATCCCAAATTCCAATAACACTAAATGTCTTTTGGAATTTGGGATTTTTTTTTCAAAACTTTTTTAGACAAAACCAAATAAGCAGCCTAACTATTGGAATTTAGAATTTAAAACACCGGAATTTCATTTTAATCTTCAACCTCTTCCCCAACCTCTTCAACTTCCTCATCTTCAAAAATCGATTCGCTTGAAGAAAAGTCCAAAACTTCAGATCTTGCACCGTAAGTAACAATTTCTTTTATTCCTTTCTGCAAAAGCAATTCAGTAGTATATTTACGACTTGTTGCAAAGTGAACCTCGCCCAACATCAACTTAAAGAAATACTTCCCTCCAGAGCCTTTAAATTTCAAAAACCTGGCCTGATCTATATTCGCCTTAAACTTTTCAATATCCTCCTCACCTTCAAATTTCAATTCATAACTCAAACTCGTAAATATCACTTTACCTTTTCTCGAAGTAAACACAAATTTATATTCATCGTTGAACCTTTTGCTAATTACGAAAGCACCCATTTATTTTTTTAGATTTTAGATTGTTGATTTTTAGTCCCGACAGCTATCAGGATAGACTCTTAGATTCTATAAAACAAATTTACTTCGTAAATTTGTTTTATACTGCATGAGTTTACACAATAAAAAAAGCCTCTTCAAAAGAAGAGGCTTTAGTACTCAGAGCGGGACTTGAACCCGCACGAACATTGCTGTTCACTGGATTTTAAGTCCAGCGTGTCTACCAATTTCACCATCCGAGCATTATATGGCATTGAGCGAAAAACGGGGCTCGAACCCGCGACCTCGACCTTGGCAAGGTCGCGCTCTACCAACTGAGCTATTTTCGCATTTCAAATTCTTGTAAGAACTACAATACTTGATTTGTTCTGTATTGCGAGTGCAAATTTAGGACATTTATTCAATTACACAAGCGTTTTTTGAAAAAATATTACGCTTATTTCATAACTTTCTGATAACCTAAACTTTAAATCTGAAATTATTTTTTAACCAACATTCTTTTAATCTCATTAAGCTTCATCAACGCTTCTACTGGTGTTATCGCATTTATATCAAGACTCATGATCTCTTCTTTTATTTCTTCCAACAATGGATCATCCAGATTAAAGAAACTCATTTGCATTTCGTCACCAGCTTCTTTAATTCCGTTTAATGCCTCGTTTGAATGATTCTTTTCTAATTTTTTCAACAGCTTCTGCGCTTTCAAAATTACGATTTGAGGCATTCCCGCCATTTTAGCAACGTGAATTCCAAAACTGTGGGCACTTCCTCCTTTTACAAGTTTTCTGATAAAAAGAACGGTATCTTTTAATTCTTTTACCGCAACATTATAATTCTGAATTCTCGGTAACGATTCCGTCATTTCATTCAGCTCGTGATAATGCGTTGCAAACAATGTTTTAGGCTTCCCCGGATGCTCGTGCAAAAACTCAGCAATAGCCCAGGCAATCGAGATTCCGTCATAGGTACTGGTTCCTCTACCAATTTCATCTAAAAGAACCAAACTACGATCTGATATATTATTCAAAATAGAAGCCGTTTCATTCATCTCAACCATAAAAGTAGATTCTCCCATCGAAATATTATCCGACGCTCCTACTCTGGTAAAGATTTTATCTACAATTCCCATTCTCACGCTATCAGCCGGAACAAAACTTCCCATTTGAGCCAATAACACAATTAAAGCGGTTTGCCTTAAAATAGCCGACTTACCCGACATGTTGGGTCCGGTAATCATTATAATTTGTTGCGTTTCTCTATCTAAATAAACATCGTTGGCAATATAAGGCGTTCCTACCGGCAATTGTTTTTCGATAACCGGGTGTCTACCGTTTTTGATTTCGAGTTCGAATGTCTCGTCAATTTCAGGACAAACGTATTTATTCTCTACAGCCAATTGCGTAAACGAACACAAACAGTCTAATTGCGCCACCAAATTAGCATTCATTTGAACAGGCCTGATGTAAGTCGCAATCCAGGCTACTAATTGCTCAAAAAGCTCCGATTCGATTTTATGAATTTTCTCTTCGGCGCCTAGAATCTTTGTTTCGTATTCTTTTAATTCCTCAGTAATATAACGTTCGGCATTTACAAGAGTTTGTTTACGAATCCACTCTGTCGGCACTTTATCCTTATGCGTATTTCTAACTTCAATATAATATCCAAAAACGTTATTGAAAGATATTTTTAAAGATGAAATCCCTGTTCTCTCTGACTCTCTTTTTTCGATTCCTTCCAGATATTCTTTTCCGGAAGTTGAAATATCACGTAAATCATCTAATTCTTCACTAATACCTCTTGCAATTGCGTTTCCTTTTGCAATAGCAACAGGCGCATCCTGATTCAAAGTCGTTTTGATTTTTTCCCTCAATAAATCACAGGCATGTAAACTATCCCCTATAACTTTCACGGCTTCCTGCGGACTTGCCAACGCCAAAGTTTTTATTGGAATAATAGCATCCAAAGATTCTTTTAAATAAACAATTTCTCTCGGTGAAACTTTCCCCGCAGCGATTTTAGAAATCAAACGCTCTAAATCTGAAATTTGCTTAATTTGATACTGAATATTATACAGAACTTCAGAATTTGATTTCAGATACGAAACCACATCGTGACGTCCTTTTATTTTATTACTATCTTTTAACGGTAAAGCCAGCCAGCGCTTCAGCAAACGTCCTCCCATTGGCGAAAGCGTTCTGTCGATAACATCTAAAAGCGTTACTGCATTTGGATTATAGCTATGATATAATTCTAAGTTTCTAATAGTAAAACGATCCATCCATACGTAAGCATCTTCTGCAATACGCTGAATAGCGGTGATATGCTGTACACGATTATGTTGCGTCTCGAACAAATAATATAAAATGGCTCCGGAAGCGATAATTCCTTCTTTTAATTCTTCGATTCCAAAACCTTTCAATGAAACGGTCTGAAAATGTTTGGTCAGGGTTTCTAAAGCATAATCTTCTTTATAAATCCAGTCTTCCAGATAAAAAGTATGAAAATCTTCCCCGAAAGAAGCTTTAAAATCTCCTTTATTATTCTTTGGAACCAGAATTTCACTTGGGTTAAAATTCTGCAATAATTTATCTATATATTCTGCATTTCCCTGAGCTGTTAAAAACTCTCCGGTTGAAACATCCAGAAAAGAAACCCCTATATTTTTATTAGCAAAATAAACTGATGCTAAAAAGTTATTTGTTTTTGATTGTAAAACCTCATCATTTAAAGAAACCCCGGGAGTTACCAGTTCAGTAACGCCACGTTTCACGATAGTTTTGGTCATTTTTGGATCTTCAAGCTGATCACAAATCGCTACACGAAGTCCGGCTTTAACCAATTTTGGCAAATAGGTATTAATAGAATGATGCGGAAAACCAGCCAAAGCTGTTTCGGTTTCAGATCCCGCACCTCTTTTGGTCAGGGTAATTCCAAGGATTTTTGACGCTCTAATAGCGTCCTCCCCAAAGGTTTCGTAAAAATCACCCACTCTAAAAAGCAGACATGCATCAGGATATTTTCTCTTGATTTCGTTGTACTGTTTCATTAAGGGTGTTTCTTTCACCACTTTCTCTTTCGCTGCCAAATTATTGTGTTTTAAATGAAAAATTAAGACAGCGAATTTATAATATTTTAAAGGAATATCGAAGTGGATCAAAAATTAAAATATTTTAAGATATTTTTATATTAACATATTAGATTTTTCTATAGATTTGTTCATAATTAAAACAAAGATTCTTAAAGATGAAAAAAATAATTTTATTCGCTATGTTAGCTGTAGTTGGAATTACTGCTTCTAACGCTCAAGCTAAAAAAACAACAGCTAAAGCTGCTAAGGTTGCTAAAGTTGAAGGAGCTGGAATGGCTTTCGAAACAGAAACTATTGACTACGGAACTATCGCTCACAATGCTGATGGAAAACGTGAATTTGTTTTTGTAAACAACGGAACAAAACCATTAATCATTACAAACACACAAGGATCTTGTGGTTGTACTGTACCAACAACTCCAAAAGAGCCAATCGCTCCAGGTGCTAAAGGTATTATTGGTGTAAAATACGCTACTGACAGAGTTGGTGCTTTTACAAAAACGGTTACTGTAACTTCTAATGCTGAAGGACAACCAACAAAAGTACTTACTATTAAAGGTACTGTTTTACCAGATCCGGTTAAAAGCTAATCTGAAAAACAAAATAAAATAAATCGAAAAAGCTTCCTTATCTTTGGAAGCTTTTTTTATGACCTGAATACAACACCAATGAGAAAACTCGAAAATAGCGAACTGGACAGAAAATCGATCGAAGATTTTAAAAAATCAGACAAAACTCCTCTTATAATAGTGTTAGACGACATCCGTAGTCTACATAATATTGGCTCTGTATTTAGAACTTCTGATGCTTTTTTGGTAGAAAAAATAATCTTGTGCGGTATTACAGCAACTCCTCCTAATAAAGAAATTCATAAAACAGCTCTTGGCGCTACTGAAACTGTAGCCTGGGAACATCACGAAAACGTATTGGAAGTTATTGAAAATCTAAAAAAGGAAAACGTAATAACAATGGCTATTGAACAAGTCGAAAGTTCGGTTTTTCTTCAGGATTTTAAAGTAGAGAAAAATCAAAAATATGCTCTTGTTTTTGGCAATGAGGTTTATGGCGTTGCTCAGGAAGCAGTTGCCATTTGCGATGGCTGTATCGAAATTCCTCAACTAGGAACTAAACACTCCTTAAATATTGCAGTAAGTGCCGGAATTGTGGTTTGGGATTTGTTTCAAAAATTAAACTGGCCAAATACGATTTAAAAGCAGAATTTACTTTCATAAAATGTTATTTTTCCAGAGGATTTAAGCTTTAAATGTTAGAAATTTAAATATATTTTTTTGTTATTATAAAATTGATACTTTTATAAAATGAAAAGTATCAATTTCTTAAAAATAATCATAATATTTTTTGTTTTAAGTTTCAATAAGTCTTATTCAATTGGAAAAATTAGATCCTTAAACAGCAATCTAATTACACTCTCAAATGATACCCTTAAATCAAACAAAAAAAAGAATTCAAATTTAAGTCTTGCGATCATTCCTCCGGCAATCAAAGCTACCGGAGATCAATTGTATTGCCCACAAAGTACTATAAATGTTGTTACCAGTATTTTAATTACCCATGACCCATTAGAAACAGGAACTGAAGCCGGATATGTTCAAATCTCTTCTGGTTATTCCAGTGGTTTAGATCAATTAACACTTTCAAACCCTGCATCACATCCTTCAATCACCACGAGTTGGGATGTTACTGCCGGAAAATTAAAAATAGCAAGCGCAACAGGCGGCAATGTTTTATATACTGATTTAGAAGCTGCTATCAAAGATGTCGTATTCTCTAATTCTTCGGTTACCGCTTTCGGAACCAAAACTTTTTCTATCACAATTGGCAATGCCAATTACCTTCCATCTACTCAACATTATTATTTATTTATTCCCAGCATCGGCATTTCCTGGACAGCGGCAAAAGCTGCTGCCGAAGCCAGTGATTATTACGGATTAAAAGGTTATCTCGCGACTATTTTATCTGCTGAGGAAGCTAAATTAATTGGAGAACAAGCTTCAGGGACAGGGTGGATTGGTGGAAGCGATGCTGAAACTGAAGGCATCTGGAAATGGGTTACAGGACCTGAAGCCGGAACAATTTTCTGGAATGGAACAGCAAACGGCTCAACCCCAAATTTTGCTTTTTGGAATAATGGTGAACCAAATAATCAGGGAAATGAAGATTATGCCCATATTACTCAACCCGGAGTTGGGACAAAAGGATCATGGAATGACTTATCCAATACCGGAGATACAAGCGGTAATTATCAGCCAAAAGGCTATGTTGTAGAATATGGCGGCATGCCCGGTGAGTTGACTCTAGAAATTGCTGCGAGTACCAAAATTACAATTCCCTTCGCAACACCTGCCACAAATCCTGATCCTGTGTGTAATTCCGGAAGTTTTACATTCAACGCTACGGCAACAACTGGTTCAACTATTAACTGGTACGATGCTGCCGTTGGAGGAAATTTATTAGCGACTGGAAGCAGCTACACTACTCCAACTCTAACTACCACAACAACTTATTACGTTGATGCCGGTTGCGAATCGAACAGAAAATCGGTTGTGGCAACTGTAAATATTACGCCTTCAACACCGGTTGCAGCATCTTCAACAGTTTATAATTGCGGATCAGGCAATGTAACTATCGAAGCTAATTCAAATATTGGTACTATCAATTGGTTTACATCTTCTACCGGAGGAACTAGTATTTATACAGGAAATAATTTTACAACGCCAGTCATTTCGAACAATATTACTTATTATGCACAGGCTTCAAATGGCACTTGCATTAATACAGATCGTACACCTGTAAACATTGTAATTTATACTCCTCCTGCTGTTACTGATGAAACTGTAATTTTATGTCAATATCAAAAAGTCAATCTTGATGCAGGAATTGCCGGAATGATGTATAAATGGAGCACTGGCGAAACCGCACAAATAATTACCGTTTCAGCCAGCGGCACATACACGGTTGATGTTACAAGTCCAGCTCCTGAAAATTGCACGAGTAGAAAAACAATCACCGTTGATGAACATTTAATTCCAGTAATTGCGCGAGTTACTGTCAATGGCACAAAAGCTATTATTCATCTTACCAAAGAAGCTGATTATTATGAATATTCAGTTGATGGATTACAATTTCAGGATTCTAATATATTCTATGATGTCCCTGCAGGATTAAGAACCGCTTTTGTTCAGGAAAAAAATGGCTGTGGTGGCAATACTTTAAATTTTGTTGTTCTTGTTTTTCCGGAATTTTTCACTCCAAATAATGATTCCTTTAATGATGTATGGGAAGTTGCCGGAATGGAGAATTATCCTCAGGCAGAAATAACTATTTTTGATCGGTATGGAAAACTTATAACACAATTAAAAGGCTCTCAAATGACTTGGGACGGAACTTTCAATAAAACGCCTCTACCCGCTTCTGATTATTGGTATGCCCTAAAAATTGACAATACCCATCCTGTTTTTAAAGGTCATTTTTCATTAAAGAGATAACTTATGAATTAGATAATTAAAAACAAACTGTTGGAATTATTTAATGACACATTTTTTAATTAGATAATTCAAAACAGACTTCAAACAATTATCTAATTGACACATTCCCTCATTGACACATTAACTCAATTTTTTCTGAATTTCATCTAAAATAAAAAGATAGTCTTCGTGTTTTTTTACAAAATCACGCTCAGAAACATCTATAATAAGAACATTGAGATCTTTTTGGGATTTAATATAATCCAGATAACCATTATTGATTTTATCCAAATATTCTGCCTCAATATTCTGTTCGTATGTTCTCCCTCGTTTCTTGATATTCTGAAGCAAACGCTCTGAATTCTGATATAGATAAACGTACAAATCAGGTTTTGGCATTTCTTTGTAAATAATATCGAATAAGTTTCTATATAAACGATATTCGTCTTCGGCCAGAGTAATTTTGGCAAAAATCAATGATTTAAAAATATGATAATCGGCTACGATAAAATCTTTAAACAAATCAAACTGCGCCAAATCATCTGATAATTGCTGATAACGATCTGCGAGAAAAGACATTTCCAGTGGAAAAGCATATCTGTTCTGATCTTTATAAAATTTAGGCAAAAAAGGATTATCCGCAAAACGCTCTAGAACTGTTTTGGCATTAAAATCTTCGGCAATTTTTTGAACCAAAGTAGTTTTTCCTGCTCCAATATTTCCTTCAAAAGCAATATAATTAAAGGTTTCTAAAGCTATTTCGCGTAAAGGATTTTTTAAATCCTGAACTACTGTACAAACACTATCGTCTGGCGAAACGGCAATTAATTCTGAAACGGTTTTTTGAAAAACAGGATGTCTCCAGTCTAATTTTAAATCCTGAACCGGCAACAAAACAAAATTCCTGTTTTGCATTAATGGATGTGGAATTTTCAGTTTTTCAGAATCAATAATTTCGTCATCAAAAGCAATTAAATCAATATCGATAATTCGGGATTGATATCCTTTCTGATTTGATCTGATTCGTCCTAAATGTTTTTCGACTTTTAGAACCTGATTTAGTGTTTTTTGTGCAGATGAAGTAGTATGCAAAACCAAAGCACAATTATAAAAAGCATCGCTTTCAAACCCCCAAGCAGGAGTTTCGTATAGTTTTGAAACCCTGATTACAGTTCCTACTTCCTGATGTATCAAATCGATACAACCCTCGATGTTTGCTAACCTGTTCCCCTGATTACTCCCTATAGATAAAACGACTTGATGCTGTGACTTCATAATAAATGCAAATTAACTAAAACTATTTTAGAATTACCCATATTATTTAATTCCAGAATCAGAAGTTACCAACTGTTTCTGATTTTTTATTTCTTATAACTTTCTAAAAAAAATCAGATATCTTTCAAAATACCCTATCTTTAATTTAGATATTTAAAAATGTAAAAAGTACAACTATTTGATCAAATCGTATATCCGAAATAATTTGTTTTTAGAGTACATTTGTAACAAACCAGCCTTTTTCGCTACTTATTAAAAAAAATATACTTATGAAGTTTTTAGGAAATGTAATTGCCACAGTTATTGGTATTTTCGTATTTATTATGTTCTTCTTTTTTGGAATAATTCTTATTGGAGCTATTTTTGGAGGAGATGATACTGTTTCTGTCAAAAGTGATTCTGTTATAGAATTAAATTTAAAACAAATTCAAAACGATTATGCCGGAAAATATAAAGATCCGTGGGTAACTGTTTTCTCTGATAAAAAAGGAGTTGGTTTAACCGATGTTATCAATGCCATCGAAGCCGCAAAAACAGATGACAACATTAAAGGAATTTCAATTTTAAATGATGAATCATCCTTAGGATTAGCACAATATAAAGATTTGAGAAACGCTCTTGAAAGTTTCAAAAAATCAGGAAAATTTGTGTGGGCTTATGCCAATACCTATTCTCAAAAAGAATATTATTTAAACTCTGTTGCCAATACGGTTTATATTAATCCTGCAGGTGATCTAGATTTTAAAGGACTTTCCTCTGAGGTAATGTTCTTTAAAGATTTTCAGGATAAATCAGGGATTCACATGGAAGTGATTCGTCACGGAAAATACAAAAGCGCTGTTGAACCATTTTTAGAAAATAAAATGAGTGATGCCAACAGAGAACAAGTAACGGCACTTTTAAATTCAATCTGGACAACAGTTTCTACTGATATTGCAAAAAGCAGAAACATTCCGCTTGATAAATTGAATGAAATCGCAAACGGTTTATTGGCCAGAACGCCCGAAATGGCAAAAGCGCAACATTTGGTAGATATTGTGGCGTATGAAGATGTGTACCACAATGCAATTAAAAAAGCCCTTAAAGTAACCGGTGATGATGATTATAACAAAATCTCGATTTTAGATTATACTCAAAATAACGTTACCACGGCTTTAACCAACACAGCAACTGATCAAATTGCAATTATTTACGCTCAGGGCGAAATACAAAGCGGTGAAGGAGATGTTACCGTGATTGGTGAAGGTTCTATGCGTCGTTCGCTACAAGAAGCCCGTAAAAATGAAGATGTAAAAGCAATCGTGCTTAGAATTGACAGCCCTGGAGGAAGCGCTTTGACTTCTGACCTGATCTGGAGAGAAATTGAAATTACCAAAAAAGTAAAACCCGTTGTAGTTTCTATGGGTAATTATGCGGCTTCAGGAGGATATTATATCGCTTGTAATGCCAATACTATTTTTGCCGAAAGCAATACAATTACGGGTTCTATTGGTGTTTTTGGCATCTTACCTAACTTTAGTCCATTAGCCAATAAATTAGGAATTAATACTGAGCAGGTAAAAACGCATGAAAACTCGGCTAATTATAGTCCGTTTGTGCCTGTTGACGAAAAATTTAAAGCTTTTACCTTAGAAGGTGTTGAACACATTTACAACACTTTTGTAACACATGTTGCCGAAGGCCGAAAAATGACTTTTGCACAAGTTGATGCTATTGCACAAGGAAGAGTGTGGTCAGGATCTGAGGCTTTAAAAATTGGTTTGGTGGATAAAATTGGCGGATTAAATGATGCTATTGCCGAAGCTGCAAGAATTGCCAAGGTAAAATCATACAGCACACAAAACTATCCTGAATACGAGAAAACTTTCAACGATATCCTTTCTGGTTTGCCTTTTGCACAATCGAAAGAAGCATTTATAAAAGAAGAAATTGGTGAAGAGAATTACATGCTTATCGAGCAGGTAAAAAGACTTCAGAAACAAAAAGGAGTTCAGGCAATGCTTCCTTTTGGATTAAATATTAAATAATTACATTTTGTAAAATGAAAAAATTATTTGCTCTTGCTGCCTTTTTATTTTTGAGTCTTTTAAATGCTCAGGATAAAAAAGAACTTACGTTTAAAGAATCTCCTTTAATCTTAAAAATTAATATCGATCAGATTTTTGGTACGCTGACCACTCCGGATCTCACAACAAAATATCCAGTGGCATTAATCATTTCGGGTTCAGGTCCAACAGATCGAAACGGAAATAATCCGATGATGAAAAATAATTCGCTAAAAATGCTGGCAGAAGCTTTGGCAAAAAACGGAATTGCATCAGTACGATACGATAAAAGAGGAATTGGCGAAAGCAAAGCTTCAGCAGTTACAGAACAAACTTTGGTATTCGAAAATTATACTGAGGATGCCAAAAGCTGGATTAACTTATTAAAACAAGACAGACGTTTTTCTCAAATAATTGTTATAGGTCATAGCGAAGGTTCACTAATAGGAATGATTGCCGGAGCAAAAGCAAACAAATTTATTTCTATTGCCGGTCCCGGAGAATCTGCTGATAAATTGATTAAGTCGCAAATTGCTTCTAAAGCAAACAAACAATTAGAAGAAATGACTTTCCCGATTATTGATAGTTTAAAAAGCGGGCATTACGCACAAAAAGTTGACCCAATGCTGAATTCACTTTTTAGACCAAGTATTCAGCCCTATTTAATTTCCTGGTTTAAATATAATCCTCAAGCAGAGATTAAAGCTTTGAAAATTCCGATTTTAATTATACAAGGAAACAAAGATTTGCAGGTAACCGTAAAAGATGCCGAACTATTATCGCAGGCCAATACAAATGCCGAAGTATTGATTGTTGACAAAATGAACCATATCATGAAAACTATCGAAGGTGATAATAAGGCCAATATGGAAAGCTACAATAATGAGAGTTTGACTATTTCAGAAATCATGACCTCTAAGATTATTTCTTTCATTAAAAAATAATCAAAATCATAAAATGACAAAAAATCCGTTTGAATCTATATTCAGACGGATTTTTATTTTTAACGAAAAGTTAAGTATATTCCTATATTTTACAAAAACTTTATTATGAACTCATTCAAAAAAAACTATTTTTGCAAGGAGTCAATTATCAATTATAACTCTCAAATCTATTTATATGTTAAAGAAAATTTTAAAAATTACAGCCATCGTTCTTGTTGTGATTGTAGCCGCATTATTTGCCATCCCGTATTTCTTTAAAGATCAAATAAAAGCTAAAATTGCTGATGCCATCAACGAAAGTGTTGATGCCAAAGTAAGTTTTGCCGATGCTGATTTAAGTTTATTCAGGAATTTCCCCAATGCAACTGTTGGGATCGAAAAACTGGTAATCATCAATAAAGCTCCTTTTGAAGGTGATACATTGGTTTCGTTAGGCCAATTAAATTTAAAAATGAGCATCAAAGAACTTTTTAAGGGAAAAGACGAACCTTTAAGCATTCAGGGAATAAGTTCTACCAATGGATTGATCAATATTATTTTTAATAAAGATGGTGTTGGTAACTTTGATATTGCCCTAAAAGATAAAAAGGAAACCAAAACAGATGAAGCAGGCAAACCGCTTTCTTTAAAAATTCAGAATTATAAAATCGAGAATTTCACTTTTAGATATATCGATCAGGGTTCTAAAATAAAAATGGTCATTGACAGCTTAAACCATGAAGGAACCGGAGATTTTACCAATTCAAAATTAGATTTAACTACAAAATCTACAGCAAAAGTATCTTTGGATATGGATAAAATCAATTACATGAAAAATGTAAAACTGACTCTTGACGCTGTTTTAGGGATTGACTTAGAAAAAAGTAAATATACTTTTAAAGAAAATAAAGCTTTAATCAACCAGTTGCCATTAGAATTTGACGGATTTATACAAATGGTAGATACAGGTCAGATTTATGATTTAAAGTTTAAAACGCCAACCTCATCATTCACCAATTTCCTCGGATTGATTCCGTCTGCTTATGCTTCTAGTTTAGATGGCGTGAAAACTACGGGAGACTTTACTGTTGCTGGTTTTGCAAAAGGAGAATTAACAGACAAAACTGTTCCTAAATTTAATATTGCCATTGCATCAAACAATGCTTCTTTTCAATATCCTAATTTACCAAAATCAGTTCAGAACATTGTAATCGATACAAAAATTATCAATGAAACGGGGATCCTGAATGATACTTATGTAAATTTAGACAAACTATCTTTTAGAATCGATCAGGATGTTTTTAATGCTAAAGCAAATATCAAAAACATAACTGTGAATCCGTTTGTAGATGCAGCTTTAAAAGGAACCATCAATTTGGCTAATGTTTCGAAAGCCTATCCAATTAAAATGGACAAACCTCTTGCGGGTATTTTAAAAGCCGATGTAACAACACAATTTGATATGGCCTCTGTAGAAAAAAGCCAGTATCAAAACATAAAAAATGCCGGAACGATGAGTTTGTCAGGATTTAAATATACTGACGAAAACAATAAATCGATGAATATCAGTACGGCTTTGGTTGAGTTTAACCCAAGTACTATTAACCTGAAAAAATTTGATGCTACAACCGGAAAAAGTGATTTAAGCATTAATGGAGTTCTGGAGAATTTTTATGGTTTTATGTTTAAGAAACAAGAACTTAGAGGAAACTTCAATATGAGTTCAAACCAATTGGCAGTGGATGATTTTATGACTGCCGGAGAACCTGCTAAAACAGGAACTGCAAATGGAAAAGAAGGAGAAACCAAATCAACCGCAGCAAAACCTGCTGAAGCAATGAAGATTCCTGCTTTTTTAAATTGTACCGTAAATGCAAAAGCAAACACGGTTTTGTATGACAATTTAAAACTAACCGCTGTTTCAGGAAAATTGATTGTGAAGGATGAAAAAGCAACTTTAGAAAACTTTAAAACCTCTATTTTTGGAGGAACAATTGGTCTTACAGGAACTGTTTCTACAAAAGCAAAAGTGCCTACTTTTGATATGAATTTAGGATTTAATCAGGTAGATATTGCGCAAACTTTTACGCAATTAGACATGATGAAAAAGATCGCTCCAATTGCAGGAATCATTAATGGAAAACTGAATTCGACTATTAAACTAAACGGAAATCTTGATGCTAATGAATTAACTCCGGATCTAAAATCGATTTCAGGAGATTTAATCGGCCAATTGCTTTCGACAACTGTAAATGCTAAAAATTCAACGGTATTGAATGCCCTGACTTCAAATGTCAAATTTCTTGATATGAGCAAGGTGAATTTAAATGATATTAAAGCGGCTTTAACTTTCGAAAACGGAAAAGTAAACGTAAAACCTTTTGATATTAAATATCAAGATATTAAAGTAACTGTTGGCGGAACTCACGGTTTTGACCAAACGATGAACTATAACTTAAAGTTAGATGTACCGGCTAAATATTTAGGAACTGAGGCCAACGCTTTTATTGCTAAAATGTCTCCGGCGGATGCTGCAAAACTACAAAACATTCCGATAAATGCCTTGATTACAGGTAATTTTTCTAACCCGAAGGTTTCTACAGATATGAAAACTGCTGTTACGAGTTTAACCACTCAACTGGTAAACCAGCAAAAAGAAAAACTGACTCAAAAAGGTACTTCGGCTCTTACTGATTTAATCAATAAGAATACAAAAGCAAAAGATACTACACAGGCTGCAAAAACAGAAAAAGAGCAGAAAACGCAAGAAGCTACGAAAAAAGCGAGCGACTTAATAAATGGTTTATTCAAGAAAAAATAAACAAAAAATTTACACAAAAAAAGAGGCATCCATTACAAGGGATGCCTCTTTTTTTATTTTATCTTTTTATTAAATTGCTTTTGAATAATTGTTTAGTTTTCCGTTGTTCAAAATTGAATTTATGATTTTTAGATAATCTTTTTTAGTATATAATTTGACATCTATTCCGATACTTGAATTGTCGTATGGTTCGTACTTTTTGATCTTCGAAACAGAAAACAATCCTATTGTTGGAGTTTGTACGGCACTTGCCAAATGCATAATACCGCTATCGGCTCCAATAAATAAATCGGCATTGGCAATTACAGAACCTATCTCGCGAATATCCTTGCTATAAAATGTAGGTGCTTTGAAAGCAATTTGCGAAACATTTTCTACAGGCAGGATTTCTATAATATTATAATTTTTGTATTCTTCTTTAAGCTGTGTATAAAATCTTCCCCACCACTCTTCTGATAAACATTTATCGCCTGTTGCATAAGTAAATATGCAAATGGTTCTTTTATCATTATGAAACAAGTCATTTAAAATTCTCTTGCCTTCGGTAATTTCAGAAGCTGTCAATTTAAGATCTAAAGGCGCTATTATTTTATTGCTTTTTGGAAATCTGAGTTTGGTCAGGTAATTTCGAAAATTATAAACGGGATATTTGGCAATATGGTCGTAATCATTTTTTACCAATTGGGTTTCTTCATCTGCATCACCAAAAAATTTATACTTGGCATTTGAAAACTGAACTGCTAAACGACCTGAAGAAGAGTTTTGATCGACATTGATCGCAATATCATAATTTTGTTTTTTGATTGAAATCCAGACATTCAGGTATTTCAATAAACTTTTGAAAGGCTTTCTAGGCAAATCGATTATTTTATCAATATTATCGTAATTTTCGAAAATGATTGGAGCTAACGTTCCCTTAACAAACAAATCGACTTTACAATTTGGAAATATTTCGGTGACTTCCTGAACGAGAGGCGTAATCAATAATAAGTTTCCTAATCTTCCGTTTGGTCTGCAGATCAGGATTCTTTTTATATCATTTTTATCCACTAAAATGATATCTTCTTGTGATCTTGCTTTTCCAATATTCTTAGTAAGATTGCGCATTAAGCCGCGTCTAAAAACATTTAGTTTATTGAGAATGGCCATCTTATAAATAATTTAAGCATTATTAAATCTTCATTTAAATTTTAAAAAAAACAGAGTGGTTGCACTAGTTTAAAACTAGTCTCTTTTATTTTTTAAAATTAAATTCTTTCAATAAGCAATTATTACAAAATTGTAAGTAAATGTATCAACATTCACATATTCAGCTACTTGAAAGTAATTTAAAATTACAAAAACTATTTTGTAAGCAAATAAATACTAGACGGTTAACCAATAAAATCCGATGAGTAACCTATAAACCTATACGGTTATAGTAACAACATAACCTTCTGAACTGCGAACATTAAAAACAGTTCCGTTTTCAAAAATTAAGTACTGGCCTTTAATTCCTATTAATTTCCCCTGAAAGGATGGGGTTTTATCCAAATTTAAACTGACCACTTTTGCAGGATAATTTAAAACCGGATAATGCAGTTCATATAAATCATTTTTTTGGGAATAAAAATACTCCTTGGCCTCATCAGGAATTAAGCTTTCCACCTTAACTTTTTCAGAGAGAAGGTCAAAAGTTCCGCTGGTATTTTGAAGCATCTTTCTCCAATTGGTTTTATCGGTATAATGATCTTTTAAAGCTACCTCGGTAATTCCGGCTAAATAGCGATTAGGAACCTCGACAATTGCAATTGCCTGCGTTGCACCCTGATCGATCCAACGGGTTGGAATCTGGGTTTTGCGTGTTACCCCCACTTTTACTTCGCTCGCCAAAGCCAGGTAAACGACATGAGGCTGTAATTGTACTTTTTGCTCATAATCAAGATCACGATCTGCGATTCCTAAATGAGCAGTACTTAATTCCGGTCTCATAATCCAGTCGCCCACTGCAGGACTGGAGTAAAAGCAATCGTAGCAAAATCCCTGACGGAATATTTTTTTCTTTTTATGACAATTCAGACATTCGTAACCTGCAAAATTAATCTCAATCTCTTTATCTAAAAGTTGATTCATATTAAGAAAACTATCTTCGAAAACCAAATAATATTGAATTGGGCTGCCTAGTTCAGTTTGCATTTTTGTAAGTACTCCTTGATATGTCATAAGAATTTTAGATTGTAGATTTCAGATATTAGATTTACTCTGGATTGTGAACTTTTATTTGTTAAAATTCCAATTGTCACTTGGAATCTTTACTTTTATAGAACTGTTTTTTACAAAAAAACACTATTTTTGATACAACGGCAAAGTTAGTATTTGTCGATCGATATTCAAATTTTATATTTTTAGATTTTCGTGTCAAGAGAAATCTAAAATCTAAAATCAGCAATCTAAAAATTAACTCATGCCCTTATCAATAATCAATTCGTTTGCCTCTTGGGTCCTAAAACAAAGGATACATCAAATAGAACTTTTTCTAAAATATCCCAACGAAGTTCAGGAAGAACTCTTGCACAATTTATTGACGGCCTCTGAGAATACAGTTATAGGAAAAAAATATGATTTTGAATCGATTACATCCTATGCCACTTTTGCTGAAAGGGTTCCTATTGCTACATATGAAGAACTTCAGCCTTTAATAGAACGTACGCGTCAGGGCGAGCAGGGTGTTTTTTGGGAAACTCCTATAAAATGGTTTGCCAAATCTAGCGGAACTACAAATGCGAAAAGTAAATTTATTCCGGTTAGTAACGAAGCACTTGAGGATTGCCATTATAAAGGAAGTAAGGATTTACTTTGTTTGTATTTGAACAACAACGAAGACTCGGAATTGTTTTTAGGAAAAAGTCTTCGTCTGGGCGGAAGTTCTCAGATCTATGAAAACAACAATACTTTCTTTGGAGATTTATCAGCTATTTTGATTGAGAATATGCCTATCTGGGCTGAATTTAGCAGTACGCCAAGCAGTAAAACTTCGTTGATGAGTGAATGGGAAGCTAAGATTGCGGCCATCATAAACGAAACCAAAAACGAAAACGTGACCAGCTTTGCAGGAGTTCCTTCCTGGATGTTGGTTTTAATGAATAAGGTTTTAGAAAATACAGGTAAACAAAGCTTACTAGAACTTTGGCCTAATCTGGAAGTTTACTTTCACGGAGGTGTGAGTTTTTCTCCTTATAAAGAACAATACAAGAAAATATTACCTAGTAAAGATTTTAAATACTACGAAATATACAATGCTTCTGAAGGTTTCTTTGCCATTCAGGACTTAAACAATTCAAGCGATTTGTTGCTGATGCTGGATTATGGCATTTTCTACGAATTTATATCAATGGATACTTTTGGAACTCCGAATCAAAAAGTAATTCGTTTGGCCGATGTTGAACTGAACAAGAACTACGCGATTGTTATTACAACCAATTCCGGTTTATGGCGTTATTTAATTGGAGATACGGTTCGTTTTACATCCTTAAACCCATACAGAATTCGGGTTACGGGAAGAACCAAACATCATATTAATGTTTTTGGCGAAGAATTAATGGTCGAAAATACCGATCAGGCGATTGCCAAAGCCTGCCAAATTACCCAAACCGAAGTTATCGATTATACCGTTGCTCCTATTTTTATGCAGGACAAAGAAAAAGGCGCACATGAATGGATGATCGAGTTCAAGAAAAAACCATCTGATGTTGGTCTTTTCCAGAAAGTGCTGGATGAAACTTTACAGACTTTAAACTCTGATTACGAAGCCAAACGCCACAACAATATGACATTGAATCCTTTGGTGATTAATGTAGCTCGCGAAAACTTATTTTATGATTGGCTAAAGGAACGTGACAAACTAGGCGGTCAGCATAAAATTCCGAGACTTTCGAATCAAAGGGATTATTTGGAGCAGTTGAAGGAGATGTAGATGAATTCTATCAATAGACACATACTTACAGAACCTCAACTTGAAGCCGAAATTTACTACCTAACCGAACAAGAAGGCGGCCGTAAAACTGCCGTGAGCAGTGGTTATCGTGGTCAATTTTATTATAATGGAAAAAACTGGGATGCTCCACAGCAATTCATAGACAAAGAAATTTGTAATCCAGGCGAAAAAGTAAAAGTTTATTTGCAAACATTAAGTACAGACTTTCATGTAGGACATTTTTTTATTGGACAGGACTTTGAAATCAAAGAAGGAGCAAGAACTGTTGCTAAAGGAAAAATTACTTCGATAATTAGAACCGATTTCAATTACTGGGATGGCTCGACCTTTCTAAAATCTATTGATAAAAATATAAAACCCTATTCTGATATTAATGATCTTCTTGGATTTCGAATTGACTTTGAACATTGGCTGACCGAGACAGGATTAATTAAAAATGTTGAATTTGACATGACAGGTAATCCAGAATGCATGATGTTGGTGAAGTGTAAGCTTATAGACAAAAATCTGCAGCCAAGAGAAGTTGCATGTAGAATAATTGAATGTTGGAAAACTGAATTAGCAACTTCAAATCATCTTTATAAAGTTGAAATGAATACACAATCTTCTAGTAAGACAAATCAATTACAAGTTGAAAAGTTCGTTTTGACTTTTGCAACTTGGCATTCCATTTTTTTAACCGGACAAATTATTGTACGACAATAAACAGAATTACTTCGCTCCCAAGTACAATCAATTTTAAATCATTTACTTTGCGGGTACGAGCGAGACGCTCGCACTAGCATAATGGATAAACTTATAAAAACTCAAGTTCCATTAATACATGAATTGCTATGTTGCATAAGGGATAGAAGTGGAAATCCTTTTGTGTCCGCCGCGGCGGACACAAAAGATTGGAACGGATAGACCGACCCGGAGGGACAGGGACATGCCCATAAAAAAACCTAAGCTTTTTATTGAAAACTAAGGTTTATTTTTATTGTAAAATGATCTGCTGCGAGTCATTGCGAGGAACTAAGCAACCACACTTAGCAGTACATTATTTGCTCGTGTTAGCAAGATTGCTTAGCTCCTCGAAAAGACAAAATTAACCTCACTCGTTTTTTATTACATCATATCGATATACCTGTCGTGATATCCTAATAAGTACAAAACTCCATCAAGACCTAAACTTGATATTGAGGTTGATGCACTTTCTTTTACTTTTGGTTTTGCGTGAAAAGCAATTCCTAAGCCGGCTAAGTTTAGCATTGGCAAATCGTTGGCTCCATCTCCTACTGCTATGGTTTGGTTGATGTGGATTCCTTCTTTTTCGGCAATGGCTTTTAGGTATTCGGCTTTCTTTTGACCGTCTACGATTTCGCCTAAATATTTACCAGTTAGTTTACCGTCTTTGATCTCTAATTGGTTGGCGTGAACGTAATCGATACCCAATTCTTTTTGCAGGTATTCTCCAAAATAGGTGAATCCTCCCGATAGAATTGCAGTTTTGTATCCGTAGTATTTCAGGGCTTTCATCAAACGATGTGCTCCTTTTGTAATGGGTAAATTGATGGCAACATTTTGCAAAACATCTTCGCTCAAACCTTCCAGCAGCGCCATACGCTGTTTGAAACTTTCGTTGAAATCTATTTCGCCATTCATCGCCGATTCTGTAATAGCGCGAACCTGATCTCCAACTCCGTTTAGCTCTGCTAGTTCGTCGATAACTTCGGTTTGGATTAAAGTAGAATCCATATCAAAGCATACCAAACGACGGTTTCGTCTGTAAATATTATCTTCCTGAAACGAAATATCGACATTCAGGGTTCTGGAAATTTCCATGAAACTTGCCGTCATAATGATCTTATTTACAATTTCGCCGGTTACGGATAATTGTATGCAAGAACGCGGATATTCTTCTTTTTCGACAATAGAGGTTCTACCTGTTAATCGAATGATAGAATCGATATTCAGGTTTTGATCTGACATTATTTTGGTTACTGCGGCCAATTGTGAAGCGGCCAGTTTCTCGCCTAAAATATTGATGATATAACGTTGTTTTGATTGTGATTTTACCCAGGTTTCGTAATCTTCTACAGAAATTGGAATAAATTTTACCTTAACTCCCAGTTCATATGCTTTAAACAATAAGTCTTTTAAAACGGGACCGGAAGTTGAACCAGCTTCGATTTCGAACAAGATCCCTAAAGAAAGTGTATCATGAATATCAGCCTGACCAATATCTAAAATATTAGCATCGTAAGTAGCCAATACGGCTGTTAAACCTGCTGTTACTCCTATTTTATCATGTCCTGAGACTTTTAATAAAATAATCTCTTTACCTTCTATTGCCATTTTATCTATTGATTTTAAGAAGCGACAAAAATCGGTAATCTATTGTTGATAAAAAAGAATATTGTTTGTTTTTTTGAAAAGAAAAAGCACATAAGAATGTGCTTTTTGAATTAATTTAACAATTATGTTCCGCTATTAAAATAACGTAACTTTTTAGTTAGAGTAGATGGCTAAAAAGAGAAATTATGCCACTCTATATGTTATTTTTTCCGCCACGAATTCACGAATTTTAAATGCTTAATTTAGGAATTCGTGGCGAATTATTTCTGAATTATTTCATAGGTTCTGATTCATCAAAGTTTACCATCCAGCTTACGCCGAATTTATCTTTGAACATTCCGAAATAAGCTCCCCAGAAAGTTTTATTCATCGGCATATAAATCGTTCCGTTTGCAGAAAGTCCCTTGAAGATTCTATCGGCTTCTGCAGCGCTTTCAACATTTATAGATACTGAAAAGTTTCCTCCAAAAACCACATCGCCGGATTGGTCGTTACTATCGCTTCCCATCAAAATAGTATCTCCAATGGGCAATGAAACATGCATTACTCTATTGGCATCTTTCTCTGATATTTCGGCACAACCGCCGTCTTCACCTGCAGGCATGTCTTTGAATTTTCCGATATACGGAAATTCTCCTCCAAAAACTGATTTATAAAACAGAAATGCCTGCTCGCAATTCCCGTTAAATATTAAATAAGGGTTTACTGATGTTGCCATGATTATTTATTGTTTGTTGTTTTTTTGTTTATTGTTTATTGCAATCTATCCTCTTTATTCTATTCTCTTTCCTCTGATAATTCTTTTACAACCTCTAATCCTTTTGGGAAAACCTCTTTATAATAATCGATGTACTGTTCGACTGTATCAATCTGAGCGACTAAATCGATAAATTCGTCATCCCGAGTTAATCGATAGGTCTCCATTGCCCCGCTCCATTTTTTTGTTTCTTCGGTAATAGGCATCTCTTTAAAGTCTTTTATTTCACCTAAATGTTTAAAAGCCATATATTCATTTGGAATTTTAGTTTCGATAATACTATACATTCCTTCTCCGCTAGGAGACATGAAATGCACTTTATCACCTTGATTCCAATCTGTTATTGTATATGATCCTTCACAAAAAACTCCTGTCCATTTTTTATAGGTTTCCTCGTCCCATAAAACCGCCCAGACTTTTTCGGCCGGAGCTTTGATTCTGATTTTAAATTCTAAAGTTTCCATCATTATGATAATTTACTAAAATCCATAAATAAAACATTCCAACGATGACCGTCTAAATCTGCAAAACCAAAGCCATACATCCAGCCCTGAGTTTCTGCCGGGGGCGAAAAAACAGTTCCGCCGGCCTCTTCGACTTTCTTTGCCAATTCATCTACTTCTTCAGTACTTTCTGCATCAATCGAAATCAGAACTTCTGAACTTGATTGCGTATCTGTGAGTTTGTTTTGAGAAAAACCGGTAAATAATGATTCTTCAAAAAGCATCACAACAAAATGCGACTCACCTACCACCATGCATGTTGAGCTGGGTGTATCGTGTTGCTCATTAAAAGAAAAACCTATTTTCCAGAAAAAATCTTTTGCTTTTGCCACATCCTTGACTGGCAAATTCAGCCATATTTGTTTTGTCATAGTTTTTTTATTTTTTTTATTTTAAACCATATAAGTTATATAAGATAATTTAAGTAGAGGTGCCTTTTGCCGCAAAGGCACAAAGCTTTTTTTGCTGAATTTAAAGACTTTGTCCCTTTGCCACTTTTGAACCTTTTAACCTCAAAAAAAACTAATTTTGCTCTACATAACTTTTAAAATTATCCAGGATTGCATTCCAGCCTCCCTGTTGCATTTCGTCTGAATTTTGAGTTTCAGGGTCAAAGCTTTGGATAATTTCTACTCCGTCCGGAGTTTCAGTAAAAGTAATTTCAACTTTTCTGCCATCTTCCATTACATATTCAATCGCTTTATTTTTTTCGACCAAAGTATATTCACCTCCAAAATCAAAACTCATGCTGCCATCTTTTGCCGCCATGGTCGATTTGAATTTTCCGCCTTCTCTTAAATCATTTTCTGCATAAGGCGTATGCCATTCTGCCGAAGCAAAACTCCAATTTTTAATATGTTCAGGCTGTGTCCAGAATTCCCAAACTTTATCTATCGATGCATTAATCGTATTTTGTACTGTTATCATTGTGTTTTTCTTAAATTTATACTCAGTTTATATATAAACTTACAAATTTATTAAGCAAATTTAAAATATTACAGAAAGCTTTAACATACATTAAAAGTCAACTTTAGGGTCATTTAAGACAATTTAGCTATTTTTGTATGTTGTCATTTTTCTAAAACACAAATCATTATGAGTAAGAAAGTAGGCTTAATTGTACCGCACGACTATAAATTATTAAGCATAGCTGCGATTTTAGAAGTTTTTGAAACCGCCAATAAACTAAGTACTCAAAAATCTTTTGATATTATGGTTTTTCAATTGGCAGAACAAATTAATCAGGAACGTTTATTTGGTTATGAAGTCAATCCTATCGAAGATTCTAATGAAATTTTAGACTTAATTCTCATTCCTGCTTTTACTACAGATAATATGAGTGAGATGATTGCAAAGAACAGGAATTTCATTCCCTGGCTGCAAAAACAACATCGATCCGGAGCCGAATTGGCGAGTTTTTGCACAGGCGCATTTTTGTTTGCCGCATCAGGATTATTAAACGAAAAACTGGCTACAACTCATGTCGATGCCTGCAGTGCTTTTACAAAAGCGTTTCCGTTAGTAAAACTTAAAGCCGAAGAAACCCTAACGGCAGACGGCAGTTTATACACAAGCGGCGGTTCGACCTCAACATTTCATTTACTGATTTTACTGGTTCAGAAATATTGCGGAAACGAAATTGCGGTTCAGATTGCCAAGATTTTCTCGATCGATTTAAACCGATATAAACAGAGTTATTTCAGCACATTCAGACCCAATCATTTGCACAACGATGCTTTGGTCGCGATGCTGCAGCAAAAAATAGAAAGCCAGTATCAAACTATCGAAAAACTGGAAGAAATCACTAAAGATATCCCAACGAGTACCCGAAACATGACACGACGATTCAAACAAGTTACGGGAATTCCGCCAATTGAATATCTCCAAAATATACGGGTCGAAAGTTCTAAGAAATATCTGGAGCAAACCCAGCTTTCGATTTCGGAGATTATCGAAAAAACTGGTTACAATGATCCAAAAGCATTTCGAAAAGTATTTTTTAAAATGGTGGGCATGAAACCAATAGAATACAGAGAAAAGTTTAGAGTACAATAATTTTTTTCAGGAGCAGAAATTCCGTTTTAAAAACACCTTCTGTCCTGCTCTCCACTATATCTTTTGCTGTGAACCCTACAGCAAAAGGATGCCGTTTCGATCAGGGCTCATATTAGAAATTTTATTTTCCATTAGAAAATCAGTCCGAAAAATTCAAACCAAGCTTTACGACTTAATAATCCACATCAGGACTTTTTTATTTTCCTTCAGAAGTTTATCGATCTCTTTCATGTCTGTATTAGAAACCGCAGGACAACCCCAACCTTCGGGAGTTCCCTGAGGATAAACTTCCTCGCTTGAAATCGCTTCCCAGGAATGCAATACTATTGCCCTGCTTCTGGCATGTGAATTTGTTTTTTCTTTTCCCTGCAAAACATAATTCACTTTTATACCCCACTGACTCACTCCGCGATCCAGAATAATAAATTTTCCAATTGACGAACAATGCGAATCAAACTCATTGCTTATTGGGGCATTTTCTTTCGACATCGTTGCGCCCCATTTGTTCTCGCCACAACCATGACTAACCATGTAGGCTTTTGATACTTTATTCTCTTTAAAATCATATACAAAAAATCTCTTAAGACCGGAATGCATGCCTAAATCGATCAGGAAAAATGTATCCTGATTGAGATTGTTGCGTTTGCAATATTGTAGTGCTTCTTTGTAATAAGTGCTGTAATCAATGTCTTCGATTTCGCTGCGAGGTTTTTCTTTAGGAGTAATTTCTAATGCCTTTTCAGGCTTAAAATTGCTTGCTTCCTGATGCTTTTTGTTGTTTTTACAGGACAACATCAACGCAAAGATTATGATGAAGATTATTTTTTTCATAATGCCAATTTACATAAAAACAGAAACGAAAAGAGTACAGAAAAAGTATAAAAAAAACCTGCTCTTTTATTGGAGCAGGTTTTAGGTATACTTTGTCAAAGTTTCAAACTTTGACAAAGTATATCAAGATTTATGAAGCAATTTCCATTCGCTTCAATAGATTTTTATTCAAAGTATGTTTTGCGTAATCTTTATCAATTGTCAACACTTTATCGTCTGAACTTGGCAATTCGTACATCGCATCTGTTAAGATGGCTTCGCATAACGAACGTAATCCACGAGCTCCTAATTTGTATTCTAAAGCTTTATCAACAATAAAATCTAATGCTTCATCTGAAATATTAAATTCAACATCATCCATCATGAATAATTTTTGATATTGTTTGATTAAGGCGTTTTTAGGCTGCGTTAAAATCGCACGTAACGTTTCTCTGTCAAGAGGATCCATATGCGTTAAAACCGGTAAACGACCAATGATCTCAGGAATCAAACCAAAGTCTTTGATATCTTTTGGAATGATATATTGCAATAAATTGTCTTTATCGATATTATCCACATTTTTAGAAGTAGAATATCCAACTGCCTGACGGTTTAAACGTTTCGAAATGATACGTTCTACTCCATCAAAAGCTCCTCCTGCAATAAACAGGATGTTTTGAGTATTTACCTCAACAAATTTCTGGTCTGGGTGTTTACGTCCTCCTTTTGGTGGTACATTTACAACTGTTCCTTCTAATAATTTCAGTAAAGCTTGTTGTACTCCTTCACCAGAAACGTCACGTGTTATCGATGGATTATCGCTCTTACGGGCAATTTTGTCAATCTCATCAATAAATACAATTCCTCTTTCGGCTTTGGTTACATCATAATCAGCAGCTTGCAGCAAACGTGTCAAAATACTTTCGACATCTTCACCCACATAACCAGCTTCAGTAAGTACGGTTGCATCAACGATAGCCAAAGGAACGTCTAACATTTTTGCGATAGTTTTGGCTACCAATGTTTTTCCGGTTCCGGTTTGTCCTACCATAATGATGTTACTTTTTTCAATCTCTACTTCGTCGTCTAATTGCTGTTGCATTAAACGTTTGTAGTGATTGTAAACCGCAACCGACATTACTTTTTTAGTCTGATCCTGACCAATAACGTATTGATCCAGGAAAGCTCTGATTTCTTTTGGTTTCTTTAAAATTAAATCCCCAACAAGTTTCGCGCTTCCGCTTGATTTTAATTCCTCTATTACAATTCCGTGTGCTTGTTCAATACACTTATCACAGATATGTGCATTTATACCTGCAATTAATAAATTGGTTTCTGGCTTCTTTCTTCCACAAAACGAACATTCTAATACTACTTTAGCCATTCTTTTTTAGTTACATAAGTCGCAAAGTTACTAAGTTTCTGAGATTTACCAATAAAACCTCAAAAACTTAGCAAGCTATTAACTTTTATTTTTTTTGTTTCAAGTTTAATTTGTTTCAAGTTTCAAGTTAATCTTAGAACCTTAGTCCCTTTGTAACTTTGAACATTAAAAAAAATTAGCTTCTTCTTAATACTTCATCAATCATTCCGTATTCTTTTGCTTCGTCAGCTTTCATCCAGTAATCACGCTCACTGTCTTTGTGCACTTTGTCAAAAGTTTGTCCTGAATGCTGAGAGATAATATGGTACAATTCATCTTTTAGTTTCAACATTTCGCGTAAGTTGATTTCCATGTCAGTTGCAACACCTTGTGCTCCTCCTGATGGCTGGTGAATCATTACTCTTGAATGTGGTAAAGCCGAACGTTTTCCTGCTGCTCCTGCACATAATAAAACTGCTCCCATTGAGGCTGCCATACCTGTACAAATTGTAGCTACATCTGGTTTAATGTATTGCATAGTGTCGTAAATTCCCAGACCTGCGTAAACGCTTCCTCCTGGAGAATTTAGATAAATTTGAATGTCTTTTGATGCATCAGCACTCTCTAAAAATAATAACTGAGCCTGAACGATATTTGCGATTTGGTCGTCGATACCTGTTCCTAAAAAGATGATTCTGTCCATCATTAATCTTGAAAATACGTCTAATTGAGAAATATTCAACTGACGCTCTTCGATAATATATGGAGTCATGTTTGTTGGGTTCATTGCTGCTACGATTTTGTCGTAGTACATTGCATTTACTCCCTGGTGCTTTGTAGCAAATTTTTTGAATTCTTTACCGTAGTTCATATTTTAAGTGTTCTAAGTTTATGTTATATCTGTATCTACTCTTCATCAAAGGTTGTACCTCTTTCTAAAGGATGTCAATTTGTCTTGGTTTTTTGTTTCAAGTTTAATTTCGTTTCAGGTTTCAAGTTTTTGAACTTGTTTTTAAATAGCCCAGATAGCAGTAAAAAGCTTTTTGAAATGGCAACTATTTTTTGTTGGTAAAAAAAAGCGACCAACGGAAGCTCTTTTTTTGCCTTACAAAAAAAGGCAGCCATAAAAAAACTTGTAACGAATAGCTGAATTAGCTTCTGAAAAGTAATCAAAAATAAATTAAAACAAAAGAGCGTCAGGAAAAAACTTCCCGACGCTCAAATATACTTATTGTTTTAGAAATTATTCTCCGTAAGACGCAGCAATAAATTCTTCGTAAGTTACTTCTTTAGTTGTTGGATTTGCTTTTTCTTTGAACACTTCTAACAATTTTTCTGCTACTACTTGCTCAGAAAGTCTTTTCACTTCTTCTTGGTTAGATAATACTCTAGCCACGATTCCTTGTACTTCTTCGTCAGTTGGGTTTGTTTGTCCAAATTGAGCCATTTGTTGTCTGATCGCGTTTGTTGTAAAAGCTTTCAAGTCTTCGAATGTAATTTGGATATTGCTTTGTGCCATTGCTTTTCCTTCGATCAATTGAAAACGTAATCCTTTTTCAGATCTTGCGTATTCAACTTCAGCTTCTTCTGCAGAAAGTTTTTTCTCTCCAACAGTTTGTAACCATTTTTTAAGAAATTCAGCTGGTAAATCAAATTTTGTATTTTCGATTAGGAAATCCTGAACGTCTAATAATAATTTTTGGTCTGCTTGTTGCGCGAATTGAGCTTCAGCATCTTCTTTGATTTTAGCTTTTAAATCTTCAAGAGAAGCTACTTTTCCTTCACCAAAAAGTTTATCAAACAATTCCTGGTTTAATTCTGCCAATTCTGCTCCGTTGATTGCTTCGATAGTAAAGTTTACCTCGATATCTAATCCGTGGACATCATCATGAGCTACTTTTAAATAATCCATTAATTGGTGGTCATCTGCAAATAAACCTTTTGTGCTTACTGTAACAACATCTCCAACTTTTTTACCGATGAATTTGTCAGCAGCAGCTTTGTTAAAAGTAGATACAGCAATTGTAGTAGTATTGTTGATTCCTTTTTCTTCGTTTGCGAAAGTTCCGGTTAAATCTGAATCAGCTTCAACTTTATCTTGTGGAATTGCTTTTCCAAATTGTTTTTGAATACGTTCTACTTGTCCGTCGATTAATTTATCATCAGCAGTAACGATATATTTTACGATATCATTTTTCGCTTCTAAGTCAATTTCAAAGTTTGGTACTAAACCAATTTCGTATTCGAAAGTTAGTTCTTCAGCATCCCAATCAAAGTTTTCGTTTTCTTTAGCAAGAGGAGTTCCTAAAAGATTTAATCTTTCAGATTGAACAAAACGCTCTAAAGCCAAATCAACTACTTTTTTAACTTCTTCTTGCTTAATAGCTTTTCCGTATTGTTTTTCAACAAGGTCTTTAGGAACTTGTCCTTTTCTAAAACCTTTAACGGTTGCCAATGGCATTTTTTCGTTTATTCTTTTTGCTACCTGACCTTTATAATCCATGTGAACAACTGTCATTACAATTGTTTCATTCACAGCGTCTATTGCTACTCTTTTAATATCCATCTTCTTCTTTAATTTACATAATAAAATTGGGTTGCAAAATTATAAAATTTTTGCAACCCAACCAAGTTTTTAATTTATTGTATTTGAAGGGGTTTTTAGCCCGCTTTATATTTTGATTTAATTATCGTCTCCTAAAATTTTATAAGTAATCGACTGAAGAACAGACAGTATAACACTAAACAGCAATGCGGTCCAGAATGAGTCGACTGCAAAACCTCCGACAATATTGGTGCACAACAAAATAATGATGGCATTAATTACCAATAAAAATAAACCTAAAGTTATAAAGGTAACAGGCAAAGTCAGGATAACCAATATTGGTTTTATAAAAAGATTTAGCAATCCTAAAACAATCGCAACGATTACTGCCGTGCCAAAACTCGCGACATGAACCCCAGTTAAAAAATTAGCGATTAACAACACCAAGGCAGCAGTAACAAGGAGTCTAAGTAATATTTTCATATTTTTTGATTTTTAAAGTTAGATTAAAAGTAGTGAATTTTACACTGTTTTTTTTGCCACAGATTAAAATGATTTTTTTTGCCACAAATTTCACCAATTTTCACCAATTAAAATTGAGTCAATATTGAATTAAAATTTGTGGCGACTTTTTTTAATCTTTTAAAAACTCAGTCGTTAATTCAAAAAACAATTTAGGATTTTCGGCGTGAAGCCAATGTCCTGCGTTTGGAATTGTTTCGAACTTAACGTTTGGAAATTGCTGACGTATGGCATCAAAATCTGAATCCTGAATATATCCTGAATTTCCTCCGCGAATAAACAGGGTTGGTTTATCGAAAACCAAATCATCTGCCAAAGCTTTTCCAATGGCGTCTAAGTTATTATTGAAAGCAGCAAGATTAAATCTAAAAGCCAATTGTCCTGGCTCCTGCCAATATAAATTCTTTAATAAAAATTGTCGGGTTCCAAAATCAGGAACGTATTCTGACAAAGTTGCCTCGACATCATTTCGGCTTGGTTTTACCGAAAAATCAATGGCATTTAAACCTGCCAATATATCCTGATGATGTTGTTTGTAAAATTTAGGCCCAATATCGGCCACAATTAGTTTATCTACAATTTCAGGATGTGTGGTGGCAAAAAGCATGGCTACTTTTCCGCCCATCGAATGGCCAAGAATGTCAATTTTAGTTAATTGATTGGCCTGACAATATTCGAAAACATCCTGCACCATGGCCTCATAGCTCCATTCGTCTGAATGAAAGCTACGGCCGTGATTTCGTAAATCTAAGATATGAACCTGAAATCCGGCTTCTACATATTGTCCTGCCAAAGTTTTCCAGTTATCAGACATTCCTAAGAATCCGTGCATGATGATAAATGGTTTTCCTTCGCCTTCTATTTTTGAGTATAACATTAAATTTTACTTTAAATATTTATTTTATCCTTAAAGATCATACGAAGCTACGCAAGCAACTCCTGAATTTTCTTCATTTTTTTTGAAAATCTATTTCAATTTATTCAAATACATATTCACCACATTATCCAAACCAAGATATAATGCCTCAGCAATCAAAGCGTGACCAATAGAAACTTCTAATAAACCTGGAATATTTTGATTAAAGAACTGAATATTATCTAAACTCAAATCATGACCGGCGTTAATTCCCAAGCCTAATTCGTTGGCTAATTCTGCTGCTTTCACATAAGGATCAATTCCGTTTTTGTTTCCCAAATCATATTGGTATGCAAAAGCCTCGGTATATAATTCGATTCTGTCTGTTCCTGTTTTTTTTGCTCCTTCGATAATATCCAAAACCGGATCAACAAAAATCGAAGTTCTGATTCCGTTACGCTGAAATTCCTGAATTACTTCCCTCAAATAATCCTGATTTTTTATCGTGTCCCAACCTGCAGAAGAGGTAATTGCTCCAATGGCATCCGGAACTAATGTTACCTGGGTTGGTTTGCATTCTAAAACCAAATCGATAAAATTATGCTGAGGGTTTCCTTCGATATTATATTCTGTATGAACGATTGCTTTTAAATCGCGTGCATCCTGATAACGAATATGACGCTCATCCGGACGTGGATGAATGGTAATTCCTTGTGCTCCGAATTTCTGGATATCGGTGGCTACTTTTAATAAATCAGGAACATTTCCTCCTCGCGCATTTCGAAGGGTTGCAATTTTATTGATATTTACACTTAACTTTGTCATATAAATAGATAATTAATTCTAGTAACACTATATTTGTTACGACAAAAATACAAAGTAAAACGTAGCAGTTTTTGCTATTTTTTGATTATTTTGCATGAAATATCCTTAACAGATTTATGACAGAAATTACAAACTATATCACCAATGATTTCAGAGCGATAGATAGTCAGGAAACGATAGCCACGGTTCAGGACTTTTTTGCTGATTTGAATTTTTCGCATTTTCCGGTTCTGGAAAACGGAATTTTCATTGGAAGTATCGCTGCTGATGATGTCGAAACTTTTGACACAGATAAAAAAGTTATAGATTACAAATACACTCTGGAACGTTTTTTTGCCCGAAAATCGATGATCTGGCTTGATGTTTTAGAAGTTTTTGCAAAGAATCATACCAATGTAGTATCGGTTCTTGACGAAAACAATGCCTACATTGGCTACTATGAAATGGAAGATATCATGAAATTTTTTCAGGAAACTCCATTTTTAAAAGAGCAAGGTGGTATCATTATCGTTCAAAAAGGGCTTTTAGATTATTCTATGGGTCAGGTAACCCAAATTGTAGAAAGCAATAATGGTAAAATCCTGGGCTGTTTTGTATCTGAAGCTGATCTGGAGAATGTTCAGATTACCATAAAAATTGGCGTTGGTCCAATGAATGAAATTATTCAGACCTATAGAAGATATGGCTATGAAATTATTTCAGAACATCAGGAAGACGCTTACATCAATAGCCTGAAAGAGCGCTCAGATTACCTGGACAAATACCTTAATATATAAATTAGAAAATTGGTCAATGAGAAAATTAGAAAATGATCTCAACTAATAAAGTATCAAATTAACACATTTCCCTTATTATCTAATTAGAAAGAATGAAAGTAGCCATATACGGACAGTATTATCAAAACAGTACGGAACCCATTATCAAAGATATTTTTTTGTTTTTCAAAAACAACAATGTCGAAATGGTTATTGAAGAAAACTTTCTGGAAATGCTTCACGAAAAACAACTTGTTAAAAAAGAATATGAAACTTTTTCGTCCAGTACATCATTAGATGATAGTTTTGATATGCTAATTAGTATTGGCGGCGACGGAACCATTTTAAGAGCCGCAACATTAGTTCGTAACTCAGGCGTTCCCATATTAGGAATCAATGCAGGAAGATTAGGATTTCTGGCCACAGTTCCTAAAGAAAGTATTGATAATTTTTTACAGTTTGTAATTGACAAAAACTATACGATTTCTGAAAGAACTTTACTCAGTATAACTTGTGATCCAAAAAATGATGCAATCGAAGAGAATCTGAATTTCGCCATGAATGAAGTAACTGTGAGCCGAAAAGACACCACATCGATGATTACGGTTGATACTTACTTAAATGATGAATATTTAAACTCGTACTGGGCAGATGGCCTGATCATTTCCACACCTACCGGTTCTACAGGATATTCATTAAGCTGTGGAGGCCCTATTTTGACCCCAAATGTCGAAAGTTTAGTCATTACACCAATTGCTCCACATAATTTAAACGCCAGACCCCTTGTAATCCCGGACAACACCGAGATTAAACTTCGTGTTTCAGGAAGAGAAGACCAATATTTAGTTTCGTTAGATTCCAGAATTGCCTCGGTAAAAAACGAATCGGTTTTAACGATCAGAAAAACTGATTTTAAAATAAATATGATCGAAATCCCAGGAGAAACTTTCTTAAAAACCTTACGAAATAAATTACTTTGGGGAGAGGATAAGAGAAATTAAGCTCTTTTATGATTCACAACTATACGATAATACCACATTTTGCCGTTCTGCATGTATCGAATCATCATTAAATGTCTCAAAATCATATTGTAAATTTAAAAAAAAGCACATTTAACTAAAGGAACGTTGATTCGTATCGATAATTATTATATTTGCACGCAATTTTGAATTAAATGAAGAAAATTTTTAATTTATTGTTATGTTTTTTCCCCTTTATCACACTAAATGCTCAAATCAATGAGATTGGTGTTTTTCTTGGTGGAAGTAACTTTGTTGGTGACGTAGGAAGTACTACTTATATTGCTCCTGAAAAGCTGGCTGTTGGTATTTTATACAAATGGAATAAAAGTCCGCGTCATGCGTATCGTTTTTCCTATACGCAATCAAGCGTAGCCGGAAATGACCTTGATTCGAAAGAAACAGGACGAAACCTGAGAGGTTATAGTTTTAAAAATGACATAAAAGAACTGTCTGCCGGTTTAGAATTTAATTTTTTCGATTTTAATCTGCATGATTACCATACAAAAGTTACTCCTTATATATATTCGGGATTAAGTTTTTTTCTTTATGACCAATTGTATCGTAACATAACCAATCCAGACGTAATGCAAAAGCAAAACGGAAGTTCGTTTGCTATACCTATTATATTAGGTATAAAATCGAATATAGCACCGCACTGGGTTTTAGGAGCCGAAGTTGGAGCCCGCTACACCTTTACAGATAATATCGACGGAAGTAACCCCAATACAAACAGTGCAAACGTACTGAAATTTGGAAATTTAAATAATAATGACTGGTATGTGTTTTCAGGTATCACTTTAACTTATACCTTTGGACAAAAACCTTGCTATTGCGCATATTAATAAAATGAATTTACAAGACTCTATAGATCACACAAACTTACCCAAACATTTGGCCATAATTATGGACGGAAATGGCCGTTGGGCAAAACAACAAGGTTTTTTAAGAGCATTTGGTCATGAAAACGGAACAAAATCTGTAAAAAAAACAATTACCACTTGTGCCAAACTTGGCATTGAGTACTTAACGCTTTATGCTTTTTCTACAGAAAACTGGAATCGTCCTAAATTAGAAGTCGAAGCATTAATGAAAATATTAATCAATTCATTAAAAAAAGAGCTTGTTACTTTGCAGGAAAACAATATCAAACTTAATGCAATTGGAAATCTTGACAAATTACCAAAATCAGCTCAAAAAGAGTTGCTGGATGTAATAGACAAAACAAAAAATAATACCCGTCTTACTCTAACCCTGGCTTTAAGTTACGGATCAAGAGAAGAATTGGTAAATGCCGTGAGAATCATCAGTGATAAAGTTAAAAATAATATAATTTCAATAGACGCTATTGACGATTCAATTATAAATGAGCATCTTTACACGCAAAATTTACCTGACGTAGATTTATTAATACGAACAAGTGGAGAACATAGAATAAGTAATTTTTTGCTGTGGCAAATCGCCTATGCAGAATTATATTTTACTAACGTCTTGTGGCCAGACTTTAAAGATCAAGATTTATATGAGGCTATTATTAGTTATCAAAAAAGAGAACGTAGATTTGGAAAAACCAGTGAACAAATTAAATAATATTTTAGTGTTACAAAAAAGAATACAAATAGTCCTTACCCTAGTTCTTTTGGGTAGTTTTTCACAAATAAAAGCACAAGAAAGAGTTCCTTTTGATCAGGGAAAAAAATATATTCTTGCTAAAGTTTCTGTTGTTGGTAAAATAAGCTTCAATGAACAAACTGTTGTTACCTTTTCCGGCCTCCAAAAAGGACAGGAAATAGCCGTACCTGGTGAAGAAATCAGTGGCGCTATCAAAAAGTTAGGTAAACTTGGTCTATTTGATGAAATTGCCTTCTACGTCAATAAAATCGAAAATGATAGTATTTATTTAGATCTTAACATTGTTGAGCTTCCTAAACTAAATGAAGTAAAATTCGTTGGTATCAAGAAAAGCAAAGTCGAAGGACTAATTAAGGACAACAATTTGACCAAAAACAAAATTGTCAACGAAAACTTAATTACGACAACCAAAAATTATATCGAAAACAAGTATAAAAAAGACGGCTTCTACAACACCAAAGTTACTATTACAAATACTCTTGATACGGTAAACGGTCATCACGTAAATATGCTCGTTCGGGTAGACAAAGGTGATAAAGTAAAAATCAGCAGTATCGATTTCATTGGAAACAAACAACTTACCAGCTCTCAATTAAGAGCTGCGATGAAAGATACAAAGCAAAAAAATATACTTCGTATTTTAAAATCTTCAAAGTTTATTCCTGAAAAATACAAAACCGACTTAGAAAAAGTTGTTGCTACCTATAAAGAAAAAGGATATCGTGATGCACGTATTATTTATGATTCTGTTACTTATAACAAGAAGAAAAATATGCTTGCCATTAAAATAAAGATGGAAGAAGGAAACAAATATTACTTTGGTAATATTAAATTCCTAGGAAATACAGTGTATCCGGATCAATTATTAAGCCGTTATTTAGGAATTAAAAAAGGTGAAACTTACAACGGAGTTTTACTTGAAAAACGTATCGCTGATAAAACAAAACCTGATGCAGAAGACATTACAAACTTATACCAAAACAATGGTTATTTGTTCTCTAATATCAATGCTGTAGAGGTAAAAACAGTAAACGATACTATCGATTTTGAAATCAGGGTTACAGAAGGACCTATTGCTTATTTTAATAAAATATCTGTAGTAGGAAATGACAAAACCAATGACCACGTTATCTACCGTGAGCTTAGAACTAAGCCGGGAGAAAAATACAGTAAAGAACAATTGGTTAGAACTATTCGTGAAATTGGACAATTAGGATTCTTTGATCCTGAGGCAATTGATCCAAAATTCAAGAATGTTGATGCCAGTGCAGGAACTGTTGATATCGAATACCACGTAGTAGAAAAAGGATCCAGCCAGGTTGAACTTCAGGGAGGTTATGGTGGTGGAGGTTTCATTGGAACCTTAGGATTGTCATTTAACAACTTCTCTGCCAGAAATATTTTCAACAAAGAGTCTTACAAGCCATTACCAATGGGAGACGGACAAAAAGTATCACTTCGTTTACAAGGAAGTACTTATTTCCAAACGTATAGTATCTCTTTCTCAGAGCCATGGTTCGGAGGTAAAAAACCAGTACAATTTAGCTCATCTATCTCTTATAGTAAACAATTCTTAAATAACTATGCTACAAGAAGTGTAGATAAAAGCAAAAGTTTTAACATCTTAACATTACAAGTAGGTTTAGCAAAACGCCTTACTGTGCCGGATGATTATTTTGTATTATCACAATCTGTGAGTTACCAACATTATGATTTAAATAATTACAACACAGGATTATTTACTTTTGGTAACGGAGCATCAAGAAACTTAGCTTATACAATAGGACTTTCAAGAAGTAATAAAGGGGTTAACCCAATATTCCCAACTTACGGTTCAGACTTTAGTATTTCTGCAAAAGTAACGCCTCCTTATTCATTATTTAATGGTATTGATTACGGGAATTTACAAAATGAAAAAGAATACAAATCACAATATACAGGATCACCAACCTCAGGTGCAGACGGGCAGCCTCTTAATACAGGTGATTACGTAAAAACTGAAGTAATAAACGGCCAGCCCGGAACTGTAAGTGTTGGATCTGATTATGCAAGTGCTGATACTGACCAGGGGAAAGTCGATCAAAAGAAATACAATTGGTTAGAGTACTATAAAATTAAATTTAAAGCAGACTGGTATACTAAACTGTATGGTAAATTAGTTCTTAGAACATTAACCGAGTTTGGCTTCTTAGGTGCTTATGATCAAACAAGAGGTGTTGTACCGTTTGAACGTTTCTATTTAGGAGGAGACGGAATGCAGAGTTACTCAATGGATGGTAGAGAAACTATCGGATTAAGAGGTTATGAAAATAACTCTTTAACTCCTGTAAACGCCAACAATGAGCAAATTGGAGCAACGATTTATAACAAATTCTCTATGGAATTACGTTATCCAATTACATTAAAATCATCTGCATCGATCTATGCGTTGGCCTTTTTAGAAGCTGGTTCATCATACCCAACTTTTAAAGCTTACAACCCATTTGACCTTTATCGTTCTGCTGGTGTTGGTTTACGTGTATTCATGCCTGCGTTTGGATTATTAGGTATTGACTGGGGTTATGGATTTGATCCTCAACCGGGAGAGACTAAAGCACACGGTAAAGAAATTCACTTTATTATTGGACAACAGTTTTAGTAGAAATTTTAGTACATTTGTTTGAAATTTTCAAATAGACTAATATTATGAGAAAACAATTTTTATTTATATTTTCAGCTTTGATTGTAGCATATACTAGTCAGGCTCAGACGAGGACGACAAGGATTGGTTACATCGACATGGAATATATTCTAGAAAATGTTTCAGATTATAAAGAAGCTAAGGCTCAATTAGAGTTAAAAGCTCAAAAGTGGAAACAAGATATAGAAGCCAAAAAACTCGAGATCAATAAACTTAAAGAGGGACTTAAAGCCGAAAGAGCTTTACTTACCAAGGAACTTATTGATGAAAGGGAAACAGAAATTAAATTTCTGGAAGATGAAATGCTGACTTATCAGGACAAACAATTTGGAGCTAACGGAAACTTGATCCACCAAAAGGCAGCATTGGCAAAGCCGATACAAGATCAGGTTTTTACCGCAGTTCAGGATATAGCAGAAGCTAAAAATTATGATTTTATCTTTGATAAATCATCCGATTTAACAATGCTTTTTAGTAATAAAAGATTTGATATTAGCGATCAGGTTATTCGTGTTTTAAACCGTACTGATAAACGTGAGCAACTGACTAAAAAACAATTGAAAGATCAGGAAGCCAAAGAAAAAATAGAAAATGCTATTGATGAAAATCCGGCAATGCAGGACAGACAAAAAGTATTAGACGAGAAAAGGGCTGCCAGAGAAAAATTAATTGAAGACAGACGTTTAGAACAGGAAGCTAAGAAAAAAGAATACGACGATCGAAGAAAAGCGATTGCAGCTGAAAGAGAAGCGAAAAAAAATGGCACGGTTTCTGAACCAGTTAAAACAGAGACAACCAAAACAGACGCTACAAAAACTGATGCAACAGCACAACCTGCAGCGACAACAACAACTCAGCCTGCAGTAGACAAAGCAGCAGAAAGACAAAAGCTTTACGAGGAACGTAAAAAAGAATTAGAAGAGAGAAGAAAGAAAATTTTAGAAGAAAGAGAAGCGGCTAAAAAAGCAAAAGAAGCCGAAGCACAAAAATCAAATACGACCAATAATTAATTAATATTTTTAAAAATGATGAAACAAATCAAAACTTTACTAATTGCTGCCATTTTAGTTTTAGGAGCAAGTAACACAATGAACGCACAAGCTAAGGTAGCTCATGTTGATGTTAGCGAGATTATGTCGAAAATGCCTGCAATGCTGGATGCACAAAACCAATTACAAAAATTAAGTGGTACATACGATGCAGAATACAAAAAAATGGTTGACGAATACCAAGTAAAAATCAAAAAGTATGAAGCTGAAGCTGCAACAGTAACAGAAGCTGTAAACACAGAACGTTCTAAAGAAGTTCAGGACATGCAAAAAAGAATCGTTGACTACAGAGACAACGCTCAAAAAGAATTACAACAAAAAGAAACTGACATCGTAAAACCATTAATGGAAAAAGTGAGAGCTTCTATCCAAAAAGTTGGAAAAGCTAAAGGTTTCCAATATGTATTAGATGGTTCTACTCTTTTATTAGCTGACGGTCCAAACTTGACTGCTGATGTAAAAAAAGATTTAGGATTCTAAAAAACAGATTTCTTAAAATAAAAAAACTGCTTAAACTTGTAAAAGATTTAAGCAGTTTTTTTTTACATTTAATTAAAACTAAAAAACCGAAATATTCGCACATTTCACCTAAATTGGAATACTAATTTATTTCAAAAAACACTAAATTTGTAGCATGACGAATAACAATCCTATAGGCATTTTTGATTCTGGTATTGGAGGAACTTCCATCTGGAGCGCCATTCACGACTTACTTCCAAACGAAAAAACTATTTATTTAGCCGATAGTAAAAATGCTCCTTATGGTCAGAGAACAAAAGAAGAGATTGTTGCCCTGAGCAAAAAAAATGTTGATTTTTTACTTGATCAGAATTGCAAACTGATTGTCGTAGCCTGCAATACCGCGACAACAAATGCTATTTTAGAACTTCGTGCTAATTATGATATCCCCTTTATAGGAATTGAACCCGCCATAAAGCCGGCCGCCAATAACTCAAAAACACAAGTAATTGGCATTTTAGCAACTAAAGGAACGTTGAATAGCGAGTTATTTAATAAAACGGCAGAGATGTTCCAGAACACTAAAATAATTGAACAGGTGGGCTACGGACTTGTTCAGCTTATTGAAGATGGAAATCTAAATTCTCCTGAAATGACTCAGTTACTAGAATCGTACCTGCAGCCTATGATCGATGCTAATATAGATTATCTTGTTTTGGGCTGTAGCCACTACCCTTACTTAATTCCTCAGATTAAAAAAATCCTGCCCGAACATATTCAGATTATTGATTCGGGAGAAGCGGTCGCAAGACAAACTCAAAATATTTTGCGCGATAAAGTGGGTTTTAATGACAATCAAAAAAGTGATCCTGTATTTTATGTCAATTCAAATCCAGAGGTTTTAAAATCAATTTTAGAATACAAATATCCTGTAATTCAAAAAGACTTTTAATCCCTTAATCTATTTTTCGTTTAATAAACCATATTCCGTCTAATGATAAATTAAGAGATAGTTTATGGTAGTTTTCTTTTATTAAATTGTTCGAAATACTTCCTTTTTGTCCGTACGAATACGAAATATTCAAAGCCGAATATGTATTTTCAAGCGGCAAAGAAAGCCCAAAAGAAACCGCTGCATTATTGATGCGTTTTCCGTCGACTTCCAGGTAACCGGTATCAAAGTTTACCCCTGTCGCATATTGAATTCGATCCCAATATTTTCGAACATTCTTTTTAGTTCTGTACGTAAAGCCAAGTGCAAATCGATCCTGATTGACAAAATTGCCATACAACTCAGACTGATTACTATTACTCCACAAACTTTTTTCGTAATCTAACGTCATGTTCAGATTATTTTTAAAACGCTTACTGATTCCAAAACCCATTTCTAAAGGCACGTAGTAATCGTCTGTATCCGATTTAACATTAGACTCTACAGTAGTGACAACATCATCTGCAATAGTCTGAACCGTTTGTACCTTTGAGGCTTTAATTTGAGCCGGTAGTTTGAATGTGGTAGCAATGGTAAAAGTAGAATCAATTTTATATTGCGCTCCTAATGTACCACGCCAGCCGTTATACGTTGTTTTTTTCTGAATACTGGTAATCGAATTCGAAATCAAAAAGCTTCGATCGTCACTTGTATTTCCAAACAATACAGCTGCCGACGCTCCAAGAGATAATTTTTTTCCAAATCGATAGCCGTATGAAAAATCAAAATTATTTAATCCGCCAGACCCCATAGCAGTTAAATAGTAATAATCCTGACTATTTTCTATAGGCATTTTTAAGTTTGAAATTTTAAATGCAGCACTCGAATACGGTTTTAAAGCCAAACTAAATCCCGAATTTTTAGTAACCGGAAAGGCAAAAGCAATATGCGAAAATTGAAAATTATTGCGGCTTTCGCTTTTCGAATTGTTTTGATAAGTTGTTGCAATAGCCTTTCCTCCTATGTCAAACATAAAATGATTTTGAGGTAAATATCCTAATGCTGCCGGATTTAGATTATTTATAAAAGTATCTGATGGCAAAGCAATTCCCGATGAACCAATGGAAGGAATTACACCAAAATCAGCATCATATAAACTACCCACCCCGTATAACGAATAAGGCGAACTTGAAATACTTTGCGAAAACGAAGTTAGCGACAAAACCATGAAGCAACTTAAATACACGAATTTACTTTTCATTTAATAAGAGATGTAATAAATTTTAAGCTGGATTTTATTGTTTAAGTTTTTTTGATCACCTAAAACAATTCGACCCACGGCTTTAGAAATTGAAGGTAATGTCAGGATAAGAGAGGATCGGGAATCTGTATTTTTTAGCATTTCTTTTTGCAAAAAAGTACCAATAGGGATCGTATATCCAATGTTTTCATTAAACTCATCAGTTTTTTTATTGAGAATACCAAAAACCGCAGTTCCTGCAGAATTCTGTAATGAACCGCTCAACCTGTTCAAATTATCAGCCACATAAATCTTTAAGGAATCAGCCAGAGGATAATTTTGAGAATACGTATTACTAACAGGTTTCAGAAGAATTTTAGCATCTACAATTGCTCCATTGGCAGCTATCTTTTTAAGCTGCTTGATATTCGGAAAATCGATCCTGCACGCCACACCTGAACCCGATTGAATAAATCCCTGCTTATTGGTTAATGCGCTTGAAAGTTTACTGCTCGATACAGGTAAATTTTCAAGTAAAGTTCCCGTTTTGTCGGATGAAATGGCATTGAATTGTTTTGCAGCATCCGTAATAGTAAAATCTAGTATAAAAGAAACTTGTTCAGTGTCTGCCTGATACTTTGAGTAATACAGCCGGACTTTGCTTGTTGCAACATGAAAACCAATAACGCTGGTAGAATTTGAAGTTACCGGCACAAGAACGAGACCTTTTAGATATTCATTAAAACTATCAAAGTCTGTAATTTCTCTTTTCTTTAATTTCTGAAAGAGAGCCGCTCCAAAAGCATCATTCATTTTAATATTGACAGAGTCTTTCTCAATTGGCCTGGGTTTATAAGATATTGTTCCTAAACTTTCGTCACTATAGGTCAATGACGAATTATTATAGAAGCTTTTATCCTCGGTATTAGGCTTTACTTTTTGAGTTAGTCGATGAATATTAAAAGTTTGCACCTTTGTGGTATCCCCATAATAATAGTTATCATATTTTAGAATCATCGAAATAGAATCAAAAACATAATTGGTCGTTTCTGTATCAGAACCGCTACTATTTAATACATACGAATTTGAAGCCAATTGAAAATAACTGTTCGATTTTACTTCCCCAAAAATGGGATCTTCATAACTCCCTATCAAAATACGGTTTTGACTGGAGGTGACAAGAGAGTCAAAATTTATCGTAGACATTTCCACTGTAACGGTATCAATTAAAATAACTTTATTACCTACGGCGAGATAATCTGACCCTACAACAAATTCGCCGGCATCAGAATCAGTTCCGCATGAAATTACGGTTATTGCCAAAAACAACATCAATATAAACTTGTGCATATTCAAATTTTTTGAACAAATATAAATTGCACTCTCCTGCACTACACTATAACATATACAACCAAGCGTTTTTAGACTATAAAAGGCAAAAAAACATCTATAACATATCAATACCATCAAATACTTCACTCAGCCTTAAAAAGTGCCATTTAGTCTATCAAAAAGTACCGTACATATATCTTCTTTTTTTTAAAACCACTAGCCACCTACTTTTGAACCAATAAATAAGTAATGAAAACAAGGTTTTTAATTTGTTCGTTTTTTTTGATTTCAATTTTCAGCATGAAAGCTCAGGAGAACTTTTCAGTATATGCGAATGCAAAAACAGAACCTACCGATAAGATTAAATTTAATGAAACCAATATTGGTATAACGTTTATTAAAGAAATAGGTTCGAGAAACAAAATAACAAACATATTAGAATATTCTAATTTGAAAGTGAATTATGAATTAGACAGCAATATTACGTATACGAATTTGGATCAGTTTAATCAGATTCAGAACAAGTTTGAATTTTCTCGCAAGATTTCAAAAACAACAAATATGAATTTTTCGATTACGCCAACGGTAAATTTTCAAAGTAATTTAGACAGTAATGATTTCACCCTTTTAGGAAGTTTTCAGGTTCAGCAGCAACTCAGTTCAAAGACGTTTTTCAGCATTGGAATGGCAAGAACAAGCATTTTTGGTTCTCCTAAATTCCTGCCTGTTGCATCCTTAAACTACAAAGTAAACAACGAAGCTTATTTGCTCATTGGGTTTCCGGATTCAAAAATTTCATACTCAAACAATATTCGAAACAAATTTAGTGTAAACAATAGTTTCAATGGTAATTTTTATCATTTAGACCCAGAAAATAATCTAAGTAACAATGCCTCAAAAGTGAGCTTATCGCAAATGACTACGGCACTTGAATACGAAAGAAATGTAGACAAAAACTGGTTTCTAAATTTTAAAGCCGGATATGATTTTAATAAAAAATACAACCTCATCGATAAGGACAATCATAAAGTATATGACTTTAATACCGGTAATGGTTATGTTTTAGGAATTGGCATTAAATACAAACAATAAATAAATTTAATACACTATGAATAATTTGAAAAAAGGAATATTATTCGCGGCATTGTTTTCAAGCCTCTTTTTTATTGGCTGCAGCAACGACGATGACGACGATGATTTAGTAGGAAACTGGATTAAAAAATCGGCATTTGATGGACCTGCAAGATCTAGTGCTACCAGTTTTGTTATTGGAGATTATGCTTATGTAGCAACAGGTTATACGGGTGACGTTTATTTAAAAGATTTATGGGCGTACAATTCTACCGGAGATTATTGGGAACAAAAAGCTGATTTTACAGGAATTGGAAGAAGCTCTGCCTCTAGTTTTACACTTAATGATAAAGGCTATGTTGGTCTTGGCTACGATGGAACCAATAAACTAAAAGACTTTTATCAATACGACCCTACAAGTAATAGCTGGACTCAAAAAGCTGATTTTGCAGGAACAGGACGTTATGCTGCGGTAGGTTTTCAGGCTGGCGGAAAGGCTTATTTTGGAACTGGCTATGACGGAAATTACCTTAAAGATTTTTATCAGTACAATGACCTGACCAATACATGGACACTTGTAAACGGATTTAGTGGAAATAAACGCCGTAATGCTACTGCTTTTGTAATTGCAAACAAAGTATATTTTGGAACCGGAATTAATAACGGAGTTTATCAGGAAGATTTCTGGGAGTTTGATCCTGCTACAGATGTATGGACCAGAAAACGTGATATAGATAAGGACACAGATGATGATTATTCTTACAATGATGAATACGCAATTGTTCGTTCGAATGCTTCTAGTTTCACCATGAACGGATTAGGATATATTGTGGGAGGAGAAAATGTAAAAACAACCTGGGAATACAATCCATCAACAGATTTATGGGTAGAAAGAACCCCAATGGAAGGAGCCAGCAGAACAGATGCAGTTGGTTTTGCCATAAACAATCGTGGTTTTTATATGCTTGGAAGAGTAGGTTCTACCTATTTTGATGATGCCTGGGAGTTTAAACCTTTAGACGAACAAAGTGACGACGATAATTAATCATAAAAAACAATTCTTCTGGAGTAAAATCCGGAAGAATTTAATGTTGCTTTTACCGGTTTTACTATTTACAGCTTGTGTGAAAAATGAAAATTTTAAAACGGAATCCTTTAGAACTACGTCAGGTTGGGGTTATTCCATTGCTTTTAAAAATAAAATTATAATCAGGCAGTCTGTGATTCCGGTAATAAGCGACACTAAAAGTTTTACTAGTGAAAGTGACGCCTTAAAGGTCGCTCATTTAGTAGTAAACAAACTCAATCAGAACATATCACCAACCGTAACCAAAAATGATTTAATTTTATTAAAAATTAAATTATAAATGACAATAGATACTATCAGAAACACGAGTTCAAATAAAATTTTATTTCATTGCATTATATGGATTTTCTTCATTCTGACTTCATTAATTCAGTTTTACGAAAGTCCGTTCAGGATCAACAATGATTTTTATGTACAATGGGCTACAGGAATTATCCTGTTCTATCTCAATTACTTTTATTTGGTTCCCGTATTACTTTTAGAAAAAAAATACTGGTTGTATTTTGTATTTGTATTTGCTCTTATTTTATTATTTATGATTATAAGGATTAATTATTTTATTCCTGACTTTTCGCAGGTAAGACAATTAAAGCCTAGCAACATTATGCACACCATACCGCCAGAAGATTTTAAATTAATGTATAAAGGCCGAAGAGTAAGAGCTGCAGTGTTAGCAACAAGACAGCCTTTATTTTTTAAAATTGGGCCTTCATTTTTTTATATCTTAATTATTACCATAAGCGCTATTATTAGAACGCTTACAGAATTTTATAACAATCAGCAAAACAAATTAATTGCAGAAACACACAGAACAAATACCGAATTGATTTATTTGCGCAAACAGACCAATCCGCATTTCTTATTCAATTCCTTAAATAGTATTTATTCACTGGCACACAAGAAATCTGATTTGGTCCCTGATGCCATCGTAACATTATCAGAGCTCATGCGCTATATGCTCTATGAAACAGATAATAAAACGGTGGCTTTAGAAAAAGAAGTCAATTACATCCAGAATTATATCGAGTTACAAAAACTCAGGCTCAACAATATCGAAGACATTGTTATCAATGTACACGGTGATACCCGAAACAAGTTTATTGAACCTTTATTGCTTATTTCGTTTGTTGAAAATGCGTTTAAATACGGAACCGATTACAAAGGTGCCGCACATGTAAAAATTAAGATTTTTATTCTTGAAAACAGTCTTGATTTCTGGATCGAAAATACTATTGAAAACTATATTAAAGATCCTGAAAACTCAGGAATTGGATTGGTAAACATTCAAAACCGACTGGACTTGCTTTATCCTAATGCACACGAACTCAACATTACACAAGACAATCACTATTATCGTGTGCATTTGAATTTAAAATTAGACAAAATTCAGACCGCAATAAATTAAAGATAACGGATTATGGACAGAAAAAAATTCATCCGAAATGGTATCTTAGGAATTGCTTCACTGGCCACAGCTTCTAAATTATTAGAATCATGTTCTAAAAGTGACAATGATGATTCCGGTTCAGACACTTTTGGAGATGGAAGCTGTTCTGTTTCTCCATCAGAAACCAAAGGCCCATTCCCTATTAAAACACCTAGTCAGTTAGTTTTAGAAAACATAAAATCTGATAGAATTGGAGTTGCGTTGCTTATTAATTTAGTTATCGAAAATAAAAACAATAATTGCTCGCCATTGGCCGGTGTTTTGGTCGATGTATGGCATTGCGCCAAAGACGGAAATTATTCAGAATACGGCGGAACCTCAATGCAACAAACGGATTATACCTCAGTTCATTTTTTAAGAGGCAGACAAACTACAGATTCAAAAGGAGAAGTTTCGTTTCTTTCGATTTTTCCTGGCTGGTATCAGGGCAGGGCACCGCATATACATGTTGACGTTTTGAGCGCCAGCGGCTCATCATTACTGGTAACACAAATTGCTTTTCCCAAAACTATTTCGAGTACCGTATATTCGAGTACCAACTATGCCGCTCACGGCCAGGCCGATACTTCGAACACAAAAGACAATGTCTTCTCTGACAGTTTAGCTGATGAATTAGCTACCCTAACAGGTAATCTAACAGATGGTTATACTTTAAGCAAAACAATTATTGTAAAAGGATAATCGAGCATAATCCGTATTTTATGATAATTTTAAAACTTAATTTACTGGTTTAAAACTACTTTTGAGCACCAAATAAAATCTTTAAATCTAAATCTTCAACAAATGAAATGTGTAATTATAGACGATGAACCTTTAGCGGTTGAATTATTAGAAGATTTTGTTCGAAAAGTAGATTCGCTCGAACTCATCAGTACCTTTAATAATGCTATCGATGCCGTTTCATTTATAAACCAAAACAATGTTGATTTGATTTTTCTGGACATTCAGATGCCACATTTTTCCGGAATTGATTTTTTAAATACAATCGAAAAAAAGCCTTTGGTTATTTTTACAACTGCTTTTTCTGATTATGCCGTAGAAGGTTTTAACCTGGGTGCTGTAGACTATTTAGTAAAACCTATTCCGTTTCATCGTTTTTTAAAATCGGTTGTACGTGCGCAACAGGTTTTAAACCCCTCAACAGCCATTCAGGCCATTTCTGAAAACACCACTGCTCCTGAATTAGAACAGGATTTTATGTTTGTAAGGGCAGAATATGAAAACGTCAAAATGAATTTTTCAGATATTTTATTTATCGAAGGTTTAAAAGATTACGTCAAAATTTACACGACAGATAATAAATTCACGCTGACTTTAATCAGTTTAATAAAGCTGGAAAACTTACTCTCCAGCAAAGGATTCTCCCGAATTCACAGGTCGTATATCATTAATATAAAACATGTAAAATCGATTCAGAAAAATAAAGTTTTGATTAGCGACAAACGAATCCCGATAAGCGAAAGTTATAAAAATGCTTTTTTCGAAAGAATCAACTTGTAAGTTTTTTAAATTCCCAAAAAAAACCGATACCTATCGGGATTATTTTTTGGAATTTAAAAATTTTATTCTTCGTTTTTAAACCAACCCGAATACATGACATAATTGTTCGAAATACGTTCAATTTCGCCTGCAAAGTCTGACTGGTCAATATCTTTTACTTTTTTTGCCGGAACACCTGCGTAGATGGCTCCAGAAGGTACAATTGTATTTTGAGTAACAACAGCTCCCGCAGCTATAATTGAGTTGCTTTCTACAACACAATTATCCATTACTATGGCCCCCATTCCAATCAAAACATTGTCATGAATCGTACATCCATGCACGATAGCATTATGTCCTATCGAAACATTGTTTCCTATAATAGTGGGGTGTTTTTGATAGGTACAATGTATAATTGCCCCATCCTGAATATTCACTTTATTCCCAATCGAAATAAAATTTACATCGCCGCGAATTACAGCATTAAACCAAACGCTGCAGGAATCTCCAAAAACAACGTCGCCAACAATTGTAGCGTTTTCAGCAACATAACAATCCTCAGGGATCGAAGGGGTTTTTCCGTTTACAGATTTTATAAGCATGATAAAAATTTAATTAATGGCCGGACAATTACAATCGTAACGTTCCTTTTTACAAAATAAATTAATTCCCAAAGTAATTTGATGGTATCCGCCAGTGTCAAATTTCACATCGCCGGTAACCTGAGAATATGTATAAGCAAACATAAAGTTTTTATAGTTTACACCTATTATAGGTGTGATATATTGCAATTTTTGAGAAGCTACTCCATTATTTGAGTTACTATATTGTACGCCATCAAAACTTCTTCTGTACGATAATGCAGCCCACAAGCTACCAAAATCCATGTTTTTATAAGCCTTCATATTTAAATCAATAGATTTTTGCTGTGTTTTATCAAATAATTGAAATAAAATCGATGGCTCCCAGGTAATACTATTGCTTTTACCAAAAACATATCCGGCACTCAATAAAAACTTTCTAACATTATCACTTTCGTAGTCCGTGTACAATTCTCTTCTGGTTTCTAATAATCCCTGTACTGTTGCATGGGCATAAAAATCAAGATAATTATAAGAGGCTCCAACATCAATATTAAAATAAGAATCCTTTTGAATCTGACCAAAAACAATTGGGTCAAAAGTTCCTCCAAATTTAGTTTCATCAAGCTGGCTCTGAATTATTCCTCCGCTAATACCAAATGAAAGCTGATTTAGATCGATTTCATCTCTGGAGAACATAATATGGTGCGCATAAGTAAGCTTTACTCCTTTTTGCGAATGATAACCATTTTCATCATTAAAAATAATAATTCCGGCCCCTGATCGTTCGCCTACTCTACCATTAAAAGTTAAGGTTTGAAGTTGTGGTGCATCTTCCTGACCAAACCACTGTTTTCTAGCTGTTAATCTTATTTTAGCACAATTGGCAGCACCTGCCATTGAGGGGTGAATCAAGTAATAATTATCTGATAAATAATCTGAATAAACGGGTATTCCTTCTTGCGAATAGGAATAAGATGTTACGATTAAAAAAATAAATAAAACCCTGATTCTAAATTTCATAAAGGCAAATTTGTTGGTATAAATTTTAGACTCTCACAATTTAATACGATTTATTTGAAAAGAGTCTTAATTATTTTATTAAAAAATCAAATATAGGTATTAGTAGAAAATAACTTTACTAAATTTGTGGAAAATTACAAATCATGACAAAAATCACCATAAAAGAAACTCAAAATCCAACTATACTAAAGTTCGAATTTGAAGATTTCATTACAAAAAATCAAAATTTTGAATTTAAAAATATCGATGAAGCACAAGCATCGCCATTAGCACAACAATTATTTTATCTTCCGTTTGTAAAAACGGTATATATTTCAGGAAACTTTATTGCCATCGAAAGATACAGTATTGTGGAATGGGATGATGTAAAAGATGCTGTTGCTGAACAAATTGCCTCATTTGTAGACAAAGGCGGTATCATCATAAAAATGGATGAGAATGCGCCTAAAAAGCAACCTATCACGGTTTACGGAGAAACCACTCCTAATCCTGCTGCTTTAAAATTTGTAGTAAGCAGAATGCTGACCAAAAATGCCGTTGAGTATAAAAATATCGATCAGACGGCTTCTTCTCCACTGGCAAAAGAATTGTTTAAATTTCCGTATGTAAAAGAAGTTTTTATTGATGAGAATTATATTTCGGTAACTAAATATGATATCAACGATTGGGATGAAATTACTTTAGAAGTAAGAACTTTTATCAAACAATATATCGAGAACGGAGGAACTGTTTTAGATGAAAGTTTAATTGAAGTTGCCACTAAAAATGATGTTACAAAAGATGAAGCATTTGATAAATTAGATGTTACCTCTCAACAAATCATCAATATATTAGAAGAATACGTGAAACCTGCAGTTGCGGCTGATGGTGGAAACATTGCTTTTGACTCTTATAATGAAGACGACAAAACGGTAAAAGTAATTTTGCAAGGTGCCTGCAGCGGTTGTCCTTCTTCTACTTTTACTTTGAAAAGCGGAATCGAAAATATGCTAAAAAGTATGTTGAATGATGAAGCGATCAAAGTAGAAGCTGTAAATGCATAATTATTTATTCGTAAAAATATAGAAAGCGCCTCAAATGAGGCGCTTTTTTATTGAATTCATATCTCCTTAATTTTCAATAAATTATTCCGTTTTAGTGTGATAAAAATAGTTTAATATTGTATTCTAAACCAATCAATATAAAACTATGGGATTATCTTCATTTTTCAAGAATTTATTTGGCTCAGCCAAAGATTCAACTACAGATTTGGCCAATCAGGCCGAGGTTAAGTTTGAGCAGGCAAAAGAAGCTGCCGCTCCTTATATTGACAAAGCAGAAACTTTTGCCGAGGAAACGATTGCAAAAGCAAAAGAAGCATCAGAACCTATCCTTGAAAGTGCAGCTGAATATGCGAACAAGGCAAAAGATATAGTAAGCGAATATGTCGAAAAAGCTTCGGATTCGTTAAGTGACGTAATCGATTCTGTAAAAGAAAAAACAACCGAGACATCCAGCACAACCAAAACCATAGTGGTCGAAACTGCAGCAGATACTGCTGAAAAAACTGAAACCGCAACAGACGAAGTTATTGATACGATTCCTCCTAAGGAATAAGGACTCATTTTTTCTAATAAAATAAATATATCTATATTTGCAGCATTAATACGCCTTCTCTTTGAGAAGGTTTTTTTATTCGAAAAACATGAACATGAACCCAGACCAGGTTAGCAATTACATTACTAAATTTATTGACATATTAGTTGACTATGCTCCTAAATTAATCTCGGCATTTATTATTTTGTTTGTTGGTATCTATGCCATCAGGTTAATAAACAGAATTATTACAAAGGTAATGATCAAAAGAAATTTAGATCCTACCTTAACAAGGTTTCTTTCGGACATCTTAATATGGGCACTCCGAATTTTATTATTTGTAACAGTTATTGACAAACTTGGAATTGGAACTTCGTCATTTGTTGCCATTTTAGGTGCCATGGGACTTGCAGTAGGTTTATCATTGCAAGGTTCGCTTTCTAATTTTGCAGGAGGAATGTTAATTATCGTTTTTAAACCTTTTAAAGTTGGCGATACGATCGAAGCACAAGGAGTTGTAGCAACTGTAGTCGAAATTCAAATTTTTGTTACCAAGATGCTTATGGGTAATAATCAAACTGTTTTTGTACCTAATGGTGCTTTATCAAACGGGACCATTATCAATTACTCTATGCAGGGAGAACGAAGAGCCGATTTTACATTTTCAGTTTCGTACGACTCTGATATTAAAAAAGTAAAAGAGATTCTTTTAGATGTTTTAAACAATAACCCTAAAGTACTTAAAAAGCCGGCACCAGAAGTTTCTGTAAAGAATCTAACAACAAACTCTGTTGATTTTGCAGTAAGGCCTTGGGCAAAAAAAGCAGATTATGGATCTGTTTTTTCAGATACTTTAGAAAATTGCAAAATAGCTTTAGACGAAGCCGGAATTTCATTTCAGCCGTTTACAATTGAAAAATAAAATAGTTTATTGTTTTTTTGATGGAGGCGCCATCATAAAATCTTTTAAATAATACGGTTCAAAATAAGCGACATCTACAGTGTCGCTTTTTTGATATTTATCATAACTGATTTTACTCATTGCAGCAGCAGATGGAAATTTGATTTCTTCTAAAAATATGAAGTTTTCTTTAGTTAAAACCGGTTTGCATTTATCGGCACAATCACCTACAAAATAAACCGTTTCTGTATATGATGCAAAAGAATCTTCGGTGATTACTTCTGCTTCTATTCCTCTTTCTACTTCTAAACTGGCATTAAAAACTTCGCTGTAAACCTCCATTCTTCTCGCGTCCAGCATCGGAATAATTTTTCCGTCACTAACTTTTGCCTGTGAAGCTAAAGTCTGCAAGGTATCAATCGCAATTAAAGGAATATTTAAAGCAAAACACAATCCTTTTGCTGCCGAAACTCCAATTCGTAAACCCGTGTATGAACCAGGGCCCTGACTTACGGCAACAGCTGCTAAATCCTGAGCCGAAATTCCTGCCTCAGCAATTACTTCTTCTATAAAAACATGCAGTTTTTCGGCGTGAGAATAGCCTTCTTCTGCAATTTCTTTACATACAATTGTTGCCCCATTTTTAGCAATGGACACTGAGCAATTTTTAGTAGCCGTTTCTATATTTAGGATAAAAGACAATGTGTTTATTTTTTTAATGTTATTATTTATGTCACACTAAGCGAAGTAGAAGTCCTTTATACTTTCGAAGACTTCCACTTCGCTCATTCTGGCATTATTATTTCTTTAGAATATCTTACTATTTTTTAGGTAAATCGGCACTTTTAAGCTTGACTTTATCACCCGAATTTAGTTCTTTAGAAACCGTTGTATACGGTCCAGTAATTACTACATCACCCGGTTTTAATCCTGTCATTACTTCAATATTTGTATCGTCCTGAATACCTGTTTTAATAACTCTGATTTTAGCTTTGTCTCCTACTTTTACAAAAACGCATTCGAACTTTTTATCGCTTTTTGGAGTTGCTTTTTTATCATCATTCGGATCTTCCACTTTAAAATCTTTTACAGCAGTAGTATCTGATTTTACCACTACAGAACTAATTGGCACTGCCAGAACATTATTCTTAGTTCTTGTAATAATATCGACAGTTGCCGTCATTCCTGGTCTAAAAGGCGAATAAGTATTTGGCTGTCCTTCCAGCAAATCCTGATATGATTCTTTGAGGATACGAACTTTTACTTTAAAATTAGTTACCTGATCTGATGTTAGTGTTGTACTTGCAGAGTTAGAAATACTGGTTACTGTGCCTCTGAATTTCTTTTTTAGATAAGCATCAACTTCAACATTTGCTTCATCGCCAATTTTTACTTTTACAATATCATTTTCGTTAACGTCAACTTCAACTTCCATATTGTTTAGGTTTGCTACTCTCAAAAGTTCTGTTCCTGCCATTTGTTGCGTTCCCAAAACACGCTCTCCCAATTCAACATTTAAAACAGAAATTGTTCCGTCAGCAGGAGCATAAATCAAAGTACGTCCTAAATTATCTTTTGCTTCTGTAACAGATGCCGAAGCACTCTGAACATTATAGTAAGCATTCTGTCTTGTTGCTTTGGCTACTTCATAAGTCGAAATAGCTTTGTCCCAATCAGATTTTGAAATTACTCCTTTATCATACAGAGTCTTATTACGCTCGTAACTTGCTTTTGCTTCTTTGTAACTGGCTTCAGACTGTGTTAAACCTGCTTTAGTTCCTGATAAATTTGCAACAGAACGATCTAATCCTGAGGTATATAAATCAGGATTTATTTTAACCAGCAAATCTCCTTTTTTTACAACCTGTCCTTCTTTTACATTTAGTGCAATAATTTCACCTGAAACCATCGATGAAAGTTTCACCTCTATTTCGGGTTGAATTTTACCAGTTGCAGATACCGTTTCAATAATGGTTGAAGCGATTACTTTTGAAACCTCAACTTCTTTTCCTTCATCTTTATTTCCTATTACTCCTGCTTTCGAAAGACCAATTAAAACTGCGATAATGACTACCGCACCACCCAGTAAGAAATAAATTGTTTTTTTTGACATAATAAATTATTTTGTGATAATTGGAACTATTGGAATTCCAAAGTAGAATTCAAGTATTTTTATTTTAAACATGTAATCGTATTTTGTTCTGATAACGTCTGACTGAGCATTGGTTAACAAGGTTTGAGCCTGAGTAAAATCAAATGAATTCATCAAACCTACATCATACTTTTCTTTTGCATAGTTGTAAGCCTGTTGTCTTGCCTCTAAGGTTACCGTTGATGATTCATATGCATTTAAAGCTCCTTTTGCATCCGTAAAAGCAGTGTAAACGTTACGTTGCAAATCTAAACTTTTTTGCTCTAAATCTATTTTAGATTTCTCTAAACTTACTTTATTTCGTTCAACATTATTTTTAACTGAGAAACCATTAAAAATAGGCACACTCAATTGAAAACCAAAGTTATGTCCTTTGTTATCACTAAACTGATCAAAAATTGGCAGCGGACCTGCTAAAACCGGCTGGTCATTAGCATCAACTCCTATAATTCTGTCGCTATAACTGGCTCTTGTGCTGAATTGATAAAAACCTCTAAGTGTTGGCTGATAAGCACCTCTTGCAATAGCAACATTTTTCTCCGCTACTTCAAGATTTGTTTGGGCTAATTTTAACTCTGTTCTTATTTCTTTGGCTTTGTTATAAATATCAACCGGAGTCTGCGCCAGAATATTATTTTCATCTTTTGCGTTTGTATCATCTACAACATCAAAATCTGCAAATTCTTTTAATTGTAAAAGCTGTGCTAAACTTAATTTAGAAATTAATAAACTGTTTTCAGCAATAATTATAGCTTGCTGATCTGTTGCCTCAGTAGCTTTTAAATCATACAAATCACCTCGAGGAATTGTTCCTGCATTCACCATTTCCTGAGAACGGGCCAAACGTTTTTGATCAATCGATAATTGCTCTTTTTTTACTTTTAAATTTTCTTTATTAAAAAGAATTTCCAAAAATGCATTAGCCACATTCAACGAAATATCTTCCTGCATTTTCAATAATTGATATTTTGATGCTATAATAGAAAGCTTAGCTCTTCGATACGTATTTTGATTTTGCAACCCTTTATAGATATCAATCCCTGCATTAACTGCCACTGAAGAATATTGTGTAGTCTGAGTGGTAGCGATATTGGTTACAGGGTTTACGTTAAGACCTATATTCCAGGAGTGCGAAGCATCTCCGTTTACCGTTGGAAGATAATTACCAAATGCACCTTTTTTATCAATTGCTGCATTCTTTACATCTAATTCTGATAATTTTATTGTGATATTATTATCTAATGCATAACGTACGCATTCTTCTAATGTCCATTGTTTTGATTGTGCCTGAGATGATAAACCAAACCCGAAAAGCATGGCAAAAACAAGACTATTATATTTATTTATTTTCATATATTTTGAATGAAAGCGCAGTAAAAACAATGCTACGCAAATTTAACATTTTTTAAAACCAAAAACTCTTTTTATACTTTCAAATTATTTTTTCTCTCCTTCATTAATTAAACCCTGATTCCAGATTTTAATTTTATCCGTGTTTTTAAGTCCACTTTTCACCTGAACATAAATTCCGTCGCTAACTCCTAAAACGAGATCTTGCCTTTTAAATTTTTGAGGAGCCGTTTCTACCTCAACATATGGCTTTTGTGTTTTTTTATCAAATTGCACCAATGATTCTTTAACAGCCAGTACTTTATCAGCCTTCTCTAAAATGATAGACGCATTTGCGCTTAAACCAGCTCTGATAAAGGTCGCATCTCTATTTTCTAATTTGGCTTTTATTTCAAACTGAATCGCTCCGTTTTCTACTACTCCTTTTGGGGCAATATCCGTTAAAGACGCTTCGAATTTTTTGTTTTCGATAGCTCCAACTGTAATTTCAATTGGCATTTGTTCTTTGATTTTACCTACTTCAGATTCGTCAATTTTTCCAATAAAAATCATTCTTCCAACATCGGCAACACTTGCAATTGTAGTTCCTTCATTAAAATTATTACTTTCAATAACCTGATTTCCTACTTTTACCGGAACCGCTAAAACCATTCCTGTTACTGTTGAACGAATTAGAGTATTGGCATAATTACCTAATGATGTGGTTGTTCCTGTTTTTACAATATCCAGGCTTTGTTTTGCAGCCAGATAATTTTGTTTAGCCTGCGTATAGGCCAATTGTGCTGCATCAAAATCATTTGCAGAAATTACATCTTTATCAAACAATGTTTTTTGTCTTTTATAGATTTTTTCCTGATTGTCTAAAGCAATTTTAGCTGTTTGTACCTGATTTTGAGTATTACTAACATTCGATACGTTAGCTACCACTCTAATTTTGGCAATCATATCTCCCGCTTTGATTTTCTCTCCCGCTTTGATATACACTTCTTCTATAATACCTGAGATGTTTGGTTTGATTAGAACTTCTTCATCAGGCTGAATGTTACCGGTTGCAATTGCCGTTTTTACGATCGTTTTAACCTCTGCTTTTTCAGTTTGAAAAACAATTGGAGATTGTTGGTTTTTGGCATACAAATAGTAAAGTGCGCCAAAGAAAACTATAGCAATAAAGATTAAAATGGTTACGGTTACTCCTTTTTTCATTTTGTTTTTGGTTTAATCGATTATATTTTGATTGATAATTTATTCTGTTCGTAAAGCATCTACAGGCTTTACATTAATTGCGGTTTGCGCCGGAATAAATCCTGCCAGCAAACCTGATCCTACTAATATTAATAAAGCAACAAATACAACTCTTAAATCTACACTTGGATTAGCAAACATAGTATTACTTCCCGGCGGCATCGACTCTAATGCCATATTTAGCAGTGCAATCACCCCGGTTGCTACAGCAACGCCAAACATACCTGAGATAATGGTTAAAAATATAGATTCTGATAAAATCTGGCCCCGAATTGCTCCGGGCGTTGCTCCTAATGCTCTTCGAATTCCTATTTCTTTAGTACGTTCTTTAACTACAATCAGCATAATATTGGAGATTCCGATTACTCCGGAAATAAGCACTAAAGATCCTACAAAATAAGCAATGATTTTTAAGATATCAAACAAACTTTGCACTTTACCAAATTGTTCGTATAAATCAAAATTTCCAACTGCGCGATCATCCTTTGGATGTACAGAATGAAGCGCTTTTATTTGTTCTAAAATTTTTGGTTTTAAATCTGTAATAGAAACTTCATCTCGTGCTGTAAGAGCCATCCATCCTACTTTGTCACCATAATTAAAAGCTTGCTGAAAAGTAGTAAAGGGAACAAATATATTCTTTTGTTCTTCCTCTGCATTTCCACCGGTTTGCTTAGAATTATAAACTCCCACTACCATAAAATTGATTCCGTTTATTTTCAGGTAAGTCCCAACAGCATCTTCTTCTTTTCCATAAAGTTCACTAATAACTCCTTTTCCAATCACCGCTACCTTTCTTCTCTGTTCGATATCTTGTTGATTTACAAAACGCCCTTTTATGATATCCATTGGCTGTTGTTTGATCAATTCCGGATAATCTCCGTAAACAGAAAAAGCAGAAGTTTTTGTACCACGTACCACATTATTGGTTCCGTTACCAGAATCTCCCAACTGATTTCTGGGCGAAACGTACAACAAATCAGGGAAAGCCGCTTTTAGCTTTGCAACATCACTATTTCTAAAATCATAACGACGTGTTTTAGGCAAACCTTTATAGGCTTTTGATGTGGTTTGACTCCACATAAACATAGTATTAGTCGCTATTCCGTCAAAACCTTTTTTTACTCCATTTTCGAGACCTTTTCCCGCTGCAAGTAATATTACCAAAATAAATATTCCCCAAAATACTCCAAATGCAGTTAGGACCGTTCTGAAAACGTTGGCTGTTAAGGCCTGTAAAATTTCGTCCCAATTATCTTTCTTAAACATAATTATTCGTCTCTAAGTGCTACAATAGGTTTTATTTTAGCTGCTCTGTATGCCGGGAAAAATCCGGCCATTGCACCTGCAAAGACTAGCAATGCCAATGTAGTTAAGGCTACACTGAAATCGACTTCAGGATTTCTAAAATATTCACTTTGAACCATCGGCCCTACAATTTCTAACAATAATAAACTTGCCAACAATCCAACAAAACCGGCAATAGTGGTAATAAAAATAGATTCGTGGAGTATCATAGAGATAATAGAAAATGGAGAAGCCCCTAAAGCCTTTCTAATCCCAATTTCTTTAGTTCTTTCTTTTACTATAATAAGCATGATATTACTTACTCCTACAACTCCGGCAATAATAGTACAAATACCTACCCACCAGAAAAATAATCTGATGTAAAGGTTTAAATCATAAAACTTCTTTCCCTCTTCTACAGAATTAAAAATACCAACACCACTATCATCATTAGGAGCTACCGTATTTCTACTCTTAAGCAGATCCTTTAAATCCTGAGTGAATTTTTGAGATTGCGCCAGTGCCTGATCATAATTATCTGTCTTTTTTAAGGTAAAAAATAAATTACTTATTTTATCTCCGCCTCCAAATGCTCTTTGTACAGTGGTCTTTGGCAAATAAGCTCTCGCTTCTTCTCTTTCACCTCCCGGATCTGTAAAAACCCCTACGACTTTAAAATTGACATTATTTATTAAAATTTCTTTACCTAAAGGATCACTGTCTTTAAATAAATCTGTTTTTACTTTCATTCCAATAGCAGCTACTTTCTCGTTATTGGCAAGATCACTGCTATTTATAAATCGCCCCTGAACAACAGTAAGATTCTCTACACCTGAAAAATCCGGATCAACTCCTTTATACTGATAACTACCTGATTCTTTACCGTACGAAAAAGCACCTCCCCAGAAATTATAGCTGGCAGATCTTAAGTCTAATTTATCTTCAAATTTCTGTACAGATGCGTTATAATCCCCATTTCTAAATTGAATTTGTCTTCCCGGATTTAATCCCTTATACGGTTTTGTTGTCGTACCGGACCAAACTACAATAATTCCGACAGCATCTTGTTCGAATTGTTTTTGAATTCCGTTCTGAAGTCCTTTACCTGCACCAAGCAAAATCACCAAAATAAAAATTCCCGAAGCTACAGAAACTCCGGTAAGAAATGTTCTCAAACGGTTCTTAGAGATTGCTTCAAAGATTTCTTGCCAACGTTCAATATTAAACATAAGATGACGCTCTAACTTGTTCTACTTTTTTATCATCGATAATTAATCCATCTTTCAGGACCACATTTCTTTTGCACATTGCAGCAATATCAGGTTCGTGTGTAACGATTAGAATTGTTTTTCCTTCATCATTAATTCCCTGAATAAGTTCCATAACCTCATAAGAAGTTTTTGTATCCAAAGCTCCTGTTGGCTCATCGGCCAATAAAACTTTCGGGTTTGAAGCTAATGCCCTGGCTATTGCAACACGCTGTTTTTGACCTCCTGAAAGTTCATTTGGTAAATGATGTGAATGCGAGCCTAAGCCTACTTTCTCTAAATATTTCATTGCAATCTCGTAACGTTCTTTTCGCTTTATACCCTGATAATACAAAGGCATCGCCACGTTGTCAAGTGCTGTTTTATAATTTATTAAATTGAATGACTGAAATACAAACCCTAAAAATTTATTTCGATATCTGGACGCTATTGTTTCGTTTAGATTTTTAATTGGAGTCTTGTCTAAAATATAACTACCCGAATCTGCTTCATCAAGAATTCCTAAAATATTTAAGAGCGTAGATTTTCCAGATCCTGACGATCCCATAATCGCCACTAATTCTCCTTCTTCGATATTAAAATTAATGCCTTTTAACACATGTAACTCTGAATTTCCCATTTTATAGGACTTATGCAAATCTTTGATTTCGATCATGGTATTGTTAAATTTTAAAACAATAATAACATTTTTATTAAGTAATTTATGATAATGAAACGTTAATAATTCCGTTTAGTTATTACAATAAGACTCAATTCTCTATCTATTGTTACACTTTTTTAAGATAATATAATTGTTTTCTTAATTTTGCATCACTTAAAAAAATCTTAACGATGAAGTTTTTTTCAATTATCTCTCTATTTACGGTACTTACCGTTGCTACCAGTTGTTCTACAACTCAAAAACTAGAAACCCTAAAACCAGAACCGGATGATGCAAGTCCGTTAGTTTACGATGCGAATCCTTCGTTTATCAATTTGCCTATCACAGTAAAACTGAGCGACATTCAAAATCAAACCAATTCTTTATTGAATGGTTTAATTTATGAAGACAATAATATCGAAGATGATGATATCGAAATGAAGATCTGGAAACAGGCTCCAATAAAAATTCAGAACGATCCTGCAAACCCGAACAAAAAAATAAAAACAATTCTACCTCTAAAAGCCACTATCAAATATAGAATAGGCACAAAAAAACTTGGAGTAGAACTTTACGACATTAGAGAATTTAACTTAAACGGAGTAATCACTTTATCCAGCGAAGTAGCTTTAACGAACTGGAAATTAAATACAAAAACCGAATTCAAATCTTTAGACTGGAATGAAAGCCCTACAATGATGGTATTTGGAAAAAGTATGCCAATCACTTATTTAGTAAATCCCGCAATTTCTATTTTTAAGTCTAAAATTGAAAAGAAAATTGATGAAGCGATCGAACAGTCGATGGATTTTAAACCAAATGTTTTAACGGCATTAGAAAAAATCTGTACGCCATTCCAGATGAGTGATACTTATGAGAGCTGGCTAAGAATTGTTCCTATTGAAGTCTATTCTACCAATGCCAAACTTAAGAACGATTTGTTTCTACTAGACATGGGAATGAAATGCAATATGGAAACTATCGTAGGGAAACAACCTGAATCCAGATACAGTGCCAGTAAAATTGTATTGAAGCCAGTCACAAAAATTCCAAATCAAATTTCGGCGAATATCGCCGCTATTTCAACTTATATGGATGCTTCAAAGATCATGACCAAAAATTTTGCAGGTCAGGAATTTGGTTCCGGCGGAAAAAAAATTACTGTAAAAAATGTTTCGATCTGGCACAAAAATGGTAAAATGGTTATTGCGCTTGATGTTTTAGGATCAATAAACGGAACACTTTACTTAAACGGAGTTCCACAATACAACCCTCAAACAAAAGAAATTTATTTTGAAAACCTCGATTATGTTTTAGACACAAAAAGCAAATTAATGAGAACCGCAAGCTGGTTGGGCCAGGGTTATATATTAAGAAAAATGGAAGAAAGCTGCCGTTACTCGATTCAGCCCAATTTAGAAGAAGGTAAAAAGACCATGGCCAATTATCTTAAAAACTATTCGCCAATGCCTGGTGTTTTTGTGAATGGAAAAATGGAAGATATTCAGTTTGATAAAATCCAGCTGACCAATCAGGCAATTATCGCTTTTATAAAAATTAACGGAACGGTAAATGTTTCTGTTGATGGATTGAAATAATATTAGTAACAAAACAAACCTTGATCTGAATGAAACCACTATTTCAGCTATTATTTCTATTTTTTATCAATACCGCATTTAGCCAGGATTATAGAGAAGCTACCATTATTTTTAACGATAGTACTTCTGTTAAAGGTTTTGGAGAAATTAAAGGCAACACCATTTATTTCAAAGTAAAAGAAGAAGATAAACCCAGCAAATGGAGTCATGACATTGCTAAAGGATTACTTTTTTCGGGATACGGTTATTCTGAAAAGTACGTATACGTTAAATTTGAAAAAAATAAAGATCCAAAATTAATGGAAGTTATCGAGGAAGGAAACATAACCTTATACAAAGATTCTAAGTTAATATACAAAAGCAACGGGGATTCTAGATTAGCATTCGGAAGCAACGGACTCTCCTTACCAATAGCGACAATGCCGATGACCAGAACTACATCTGAGGAGTTAAAAGAGAAGTATTATGTACAACGAAAAAATGCAGAATTTGCCACTGACATTACTTTTAGTTTTAAATTTCGTGCAAAAATATATTTTTCAGATTGCGAAAAAGTAATCGAAAAAATCAACAATGGTCAATTCAATAAAAAAAACATTCCTAAGATGATTTATTATTATAATGACTATTGCGATTCAACTGAAAATGAAGATACAAACTAAACTTTTTTTGTTTTCGATTTGTACATTCTATAAACAAGAACTCCAATTACAACGACCAATAAATAAGGAATCACCATCAAATAAACAATTCCGTTATTTACAGCTTCAGCTTTCTTAGTATTCGAATCTCCTGCAAGTGCAGCGCGACACATTGCACATTGAGCGTTAGCTGCAAGAGAAAAGAAAAAAGAGAATAGAATATAGAATATTTTCGTTGAGAAAAAATTCATAAATCTATTTCTATCAGCCTTTCTGTTTTCTTTATTCTTTATTCTATTTTCCATTTTAAACATAATAAGGAGAAATCATTAAGTAAACCACTACACCTGTAACTGCAACGTACAACCAAAGCGGAAATGTTATTTTAGCTATTTTTCTGTGTCTGTCAAAACGTTTTGCAAGAGCTCTCACATAGGTTATTAATACAAGAGGTATAATTGCAATAGACAACAATATATGTGTTACTAAAATAAAGAAATAAATATATCGTATTGCACCTTCGCCACCAAATTTGGTAGAATCAGCAGTCATATGATACGCTACGTACATGACTAAAAACGCCACTGATAATGCAATAGCAAAAGTCATTAAACGTTCGTGAAGCTTTTGTTTCCCGTTTTTAATAGCGATTACGGCCCAAACTAAAACAATCGCCGTAATACCATTTGTTGTTGCATAAATTGGAGGTAAAAATGAAAGCGGCTCTACATTAACACCGAAATCTTTTAATTTAACTCCGAACAAAATAGCCACTACAACCGGAATAATAATTGAAACTGCAACAATAAGTTTGCTATATTTTTTTTCTAATGAATGATCTTCCATCTTTATTCTGCTAATAATATTTTAATATCTTCCTGAATATCTCTAACTCCTTTTTTATCCAGTCCGTCGTAATAGATGTTTGGGTTTCCAAATTCATCTTTTCTGCAACGAATATTTCCATCTTTATCAATCAATGCAAATAAACCTGAATGCTCGAAACCACCGCTTACTTTTTCATTCTCGCCGGCATAAAGATTAAAACCTTTATTTGATAAATCCATAATAGTAGCTTTATCACCTGTTAGAAAATTCCAGTTAGAAGATTTTACTCCCAATAGTTTTGCATGATCTTTTAGAACCTTTGGTGTATCATGATCAGGATCTATAGTTATCGACACGATCCCGAAGTTTGGATTCCCAAAGAAAGTTTTCTCGATCTCCAACATGCTTAAATTCATCTTTGGACAAATTGACGGGCATGTAGTAAAGAAAAACTCCAGAACGTAAACTTTGCCTTTGTAGGTGTCGTTTGAAACTTTAATGTTATCCTGATTCGTTAATTCAAATTTAGGTGCCGGTCCAATTGTAATCAGCTTCGCATCAGCCTTAGAATTTTTTAATCCCACGTTATCTAAACGATTGCCTTTTACAACTTCGCCATTTGATATTCTGTCAACAATTTTAGGTACGGCATAAATTCCGAAAATTAAAATAATAAACGAAATTCCGATATATGATTTATTTTTAAACATGATATAAAGATTAAAGTTCTTTTGTTGCGTTGTGGTTCTTTTTTAGAGCTGCACGATATTCGTATAGAATAATTTTGAAATCGTCAAGCATTTCATTGCTCAACTCTGAAGGATGAAAAGTATTATAACCTTCCTTATATTCTTCTTTATCTTTTCGTCCTCTTAAATTTCGTTCTTTATCTACGATATACACATTTGAAGTACCAAGGTTTTGATCTAACTTTCCTTTTAGGTGCAATTGATCATAATACACCTTAATCTCTTCAGGAGAAGCAAAAACAAAATGCCAGCCCGAAACGTCAGTAAAAGCTCCTAATGATTCTACAATTTTCTCTGCATCTTTCTCTGTCCCCAAAGGGCAAACCACTACAAATTGTAAATCTTTGAAACCATTGTAACGTTGATAAATTTTTTCGTTTAGATTGAAAAAGTTACCTCTGTTTTTTAAAATCTCATTTCCTGAAAAACCAAGAATTGTAATTTTATTATCTAAGGTTACTTTTTCTCCTTTAAGGGATTTCCAATTACCAAAGTCGGCAATTTTAGGAGTTATTATTGGAAGTTTAGTAAAGCTATTTACACCTGAAGCAAAAAACAAATAGGCTACAATTGGCAAAACAAAAAGGACAAAGAGAACTATATTTTTTTTCATTTTATTACCGGAAGTTATTGAGGTACAAAAATAAAAAAATCCCGATGTTATCGGGACTCTTTTCGAATTAATATCATGTTAAAAATTCCATTTAATAGTAGAATCTTTAAAAACCCCATAAATATAATGTCCTTCTGTTAACAGAATAAACAATAAATATAAAACTAGGAAAATAACTGGTGAAACAACTGACCATCTAAGGCTGCTTTTTTCACCTTCCATGTGCATAAATGCCCATACTATATAATATGCTTTGAATATTGTCAGGATATAAAATATCCAGTTTAACAAATTCAAACCTAAAAAATGAGTAAATTCTAATGATGCTGGTTTAATAATACCAAGGATAACTTCTACTGTAGTTACTGCTGATAGTAATCCAAAAACAAACCAGATTCTTTTTGTATTTGATACGTGTTCGTGTGACATAATAATTAAAATCTAAAATTAAACTAAGTAGAAAACTGTAAATACAAATACCCAAACTAAATCGACAAAGTGCCAGTATAAACCAACTTTCTCTACCATTTCGTAGCTTCTTCTTTTTTCGTAAGTACCTAATAATACATTAAAGAAAATAATGATATTAATGATGATACCTGAAATTACGTGGAAACCGTGGAATCCTGTAATAAAGAAAAAGAAATCAGCAAATAATTTACTTCCGTATTCATTCCTTGTCAAGTTCGCTCCTTCTACAACATATTTTGCAGCAGCTAAACGCTCTTCAGATTCTGCTCTTGACAAAACTGTTTTTTTCTTTTTTTCAGTAAGATGCTCTGTTCTGATTAATAATTCAGGATGTGCTTTAAAACCAGCCTGAATATCAGCTACTGAATAGGTTGGTACTGTCTCAGCACTTTCCATAAACCATGTTGATTTCGCTCTGGTAAGTGCTTCTGGTTGATTTGGCAATGTTACAGCAAAATCTGCAAGAGCAACTCTTTTACCATCTTTATCAACGAACTGCAATAAGCTTCCTCCTACTGTTTCAACAGCACCATATTCTCCTTTAATGAAGTTTTTCCATTCCCAAGCTTGAGAACCTACGAAAATCATACCTCCAATAATAGTTAAGAACATATAGATTGCGACTTTTGTTTTTTTCAATTGGTGACCTGCATCAACAGCCAAAACCATTGTTACAGATGAGAAAATCAAAATAAAAGTCATTAAGGCCACATAATACATTGGAGCCGAAACACCGTGCATAAATGGGAAGTGAGTAAACACTTCATCCGCCAAAGGCCAGGTTTCGATAAATTTAAATCGAGAAAAACCATATGCTGCTAAAAATCCAGAGAACGTCAAGGCATCTGATACGATAAAAAACCACATCATCATTTTACCATAACTTGCTCCTAATGGCTGGATCTCATGCCCGCCTCCCCAATTTTTTTCGTTGTTTGCAGTAGTAACTGTCGCTTCCATAAAAGATATTCGTTAAAAAGTTCCCAAATTTACGTTTTTTTCTTATTTAAAGAAATATAAAAATAAAAATAAATATACCCATAATAAATCCAAAAAGTGCCAATACATCGCACCTAGTTCTATACCAAGAGTTTGAGTCGAATTGTATTTTTGTTTAAAATGATTATAAATTATAATTAAAAGTGAAATCAAACCTCCAGCCAAGTGTAATAGGTGTGTTACAGTAACTACATAAAGAAAAGTTGTAGTAATTGAACTACCTTCTCCAGTAAAATAATAACCGCTTTTTACGATTTGTCCAAAACCTACAAACTGTAAAACTACAAATAAAACCCCTAAAGCCAATGTCCCCAAAAGTAATGCTGTAGTTGCACCTCTATTATCTTTTTGAATGGCTTTTTTTGCCAGATAAAAAGAAACACTGCAACCAATAATTACTGCAGTACTATAATAAAATGCCGTTGGTAATTCGAAATTCTTCAACCAGTCGGCTCTGGATTTACTTACCACAAATGCGCTTGTAAGTCCGGCAAACATCATTGTCATGCTCACCATTGCAAATAACAAAATCAGTTTTGCTGATTTCGCTTTTCTTAATTGCTCTTCACCTGTTGTCATTGTCATTGTCATTTCCATAACTATCTTAAAAATTTATCTACTATAAATACAATTTGCAGTAACGAAATATACGAAACGCTTACCAGCATTAATGTTCTTGCCGCTTTTGCAGTTCGCAACTTGTACAAACGCACTGCATAAAACAACATCCATAAACCCAATAAAAACACTAATATTGCTGCAATTGGCGATATAAATAATTGTCCTGTAAATCCTAAAGAAGGCAGCAATGATGCTATAATAAGCCAAACTGTATATAAAATAATCTGCAAAGCTGTCTTTCTGTCCTTTCTACCCGTTGGCAGCATAAATATCCCGGCCTTTTCATAATCTTCATATAAAAACCAGCCAATAGCCCAAAAATGAGGGAACTGCCAGAAGAACTGAATTAAAAAAAGTGTTCCCGCCTCGATACCAAATTCTCCTGTTGCCGCAACCCAGCCTAACATAAACGGAATTGCCCCCGGAAAAGCACCCACAAAAACCGATAACGAAGTTACTGTTTTTAAAGGTGTATAAACACTGGTATATAAAAATATTGAAATCGCAGCAAACATTGCCGACTTTGCATTGATGGTATACAATAATGCAATACCAATAATGGTTAGCAAACTCGCTACAAACAAAGCCATTTTTGGTGACATACGTCCTGAAGGAACCGGACGATTTTTAGTACGATCCATTAATGAATCGATATCTTTTTCGATTACCTGATTAAAAGCATTCGAAGCCCCAACCATGCAATATCCACCAATCATCAAAACCAGTAAAACACTCCATTTAAAAGGATGTTCATCATTAACACCTAACAAATATCCGGCAATCGAAGAGAACAATACACTGATCGCTAAACCAGCCTTGGTAATCTCTTTGAAATCGTTAAATATTGATTTGATTGAAAATGTATTTTTAGTAGCGTTCAATACGGTATTTGTTTGTATGTTTTTTTTGAGTGGTGCAAATGTACAAATTAGATTGTAGAATACTGACCTATAAAATTAGATTTTTTTTCAATAAAACCTTTACAGAATAAGGACTTGCAAATCTTTAACACAATTATTTCGAAAAATCTTATTAAAAACTAGTAATCAAAATACCAATTAAAGATATCAGAACGCAATCCGACGGTAAACCAGGTAGTACTTTGCTTAAAAGTAGTTGCTGTTTCCTGAGTTGGATCAAAATTTCTATACAGAAAGCTTCCAAAAAACTTTAAATTTGTCATTGGGTTTACCACATAACCTCCCTGAATATCGGCAATAAAAACATTTGTTTTGTTTCCCTGCCCTACTTTTACACCTTTATCATAAGGTCGGTCTACATCGTAACTTTTATAAATATTCCCTCCGTAATTATAGCTGTCTTCGGCGCTATCAAAATCTAAACCTCTTTTACCAACCGTAAATTTAGCATCAGCATAATAACGTCCTTTATGATAACGTCCAATTGCAACAAACTCTTCAAAATTACCGCCCCATTGATGCCCGATACTTTGATTGTTATGTCCGTAATTGGTAATTACAGCACTATGCGAATACACATAAGGACGTACATGATTGTACTCTAATTGCAGCAACAAATCTTTTATCTTAAAAGCATTGAAGTATTTTGCCCCTAACTGATATCCAAATTTATTTTTCCAGCTGTTTTCTCCGCCTGCCATATCTCCTACTGAAAATTCATCCAATAAAAACTGGGCATATAAGTTTACATTGTTGTTCCATTTGTATTTTCCTGACATTCCCAAAAGTGCATTTCCGCTTCTTGAAGATGATGAAAATTCTACTGAACGATAAAAAATAATCGGGTTCACGAAATTAATATCAAAACCTCTGTTATTAGTATCTGTCCAGACTACAGATTCAAAAAATCCTAAATTTAGTTTGTTCGACACATTCCAGCTTAAATAATGATTCGCCATGAATTTTGTCGCATACGTTTTTTCTAATGTAACATCAGGACGAACATCCTTAAGCCACATATAGGTGTTGGTATATTTTATTTTCCAGAAATTGGTATTGATTTTAAAATAAGGATATGGACTTGCACCGTCACTTTCAAACAAAGAACGATATCCGTCTCCTATAAAATTTCTTCCGTATCCTAACTGAAAATCAAAAAACTTACTTGGAGCAAAAGTAATATTAGCTTCTGCTAAAGGAAAATCGTAACCATCAGTTTTAAATCTTTTTGCAATTCCCATACCCGGAATAATGGCCGGATTTCCTCCTGAAGGTTTTAGCGTTTCGGCATAATCATTATAATAACCCGCAAATCTTCCCTGACTTTCAAAAACGGTTGTTGTAAAATTAAGGTTCTTTCCTAAACCTCCCCTAAAATTTAAGGCTCGTGTATTTACATAGGTGTACGAAGCATCCAGATCTGAAGCTTTACCCAATTGCAAATCAAGAATAGGATTTAAGGACAGCCAATAATCTTCGCCCTGAATCTGAACCAGATTTTCATTCCAGAATTTTCTTCCTAACCAGGTTGAAACATTTTTTTGAAGTGATTCGTTTACTGCCTTTAAGTTGTAATACTTAGAAACCTCAGCATAGGTATACGGTTTTGATGCGGTGTGATTATTACTCCCAACCTGATTCATGGCGCCATCAAATTGCGCATAATAACTATGTGAAAACGGGATATTCAAATGGCTTTCGAACTCTGGATTATTGTATTTTTTATATACAATACTATCGAGTTCTGTCATTGGTTTTTCGACTGGTTTTAAAATTTGGGCTGCTGCCAAAGCTTCTGCAGCAATCTGATCAGCACTTTTTAATGGCACATCAATCGAAATTGTATATTTTGAATAGGTTGGCTTGCCGTTATAGGTTGACGGTTTTATTTTAGGAAATTTTTCAAAAACACGTTTCGCTTCTTCTGATAATGCATCATTTGCAGCATTCACATAAATGACTTTAAACTCTCCATTGGCATCTACTTCAAAAAGCACTTTTACTTCGCCTTTATAATTTGTTTGTTTTAAATTTTCAGGAACTTCAAAGTTTTGAAATACAAAATCCTGAACTTCTTTATAAAAACAATTCTCCAGTTTTTTTGACTGCAGATTTTCGCAATTTGCAAAAACAGGAAATTGTTCTGATGTAAAACCTTGTTTAACCGAAGAGGAATTATTCTCTTGTGAAAAAGCAGATAAAGCAGAGAACATCAAAATAAAAGATAGGAAAATCTTATTTACGTAAATGTAGGTTTTCATTTAATATTGATTTGTGGTATTTTCTCCGTTTGCAATTGCTTTTGCAGCCGAAGTTCCGATACGTTTAACTCCTAAACGAATCATTTCTATCGCATCGTCATAAGACCGAACTCCTCCGGCAGCTTTTATTGACAAAGGCGATGCATTTTCTAACATCATTATAATAGTAGGAACTGTCGCTCCGTTGGGCAAATTATCCTGGGTTTTATAAAAACCAGTTGACGATTTCACAAAAACCGAAGCATAATCATCTTCTTTGAAATGAGATATGACAACATTTTTTATCAAAGCCGAAAGCTGAATAATTTCTTTATCGTTTAAAGCCGCAACTTCAATAATCCATTTTACTGTCTTATTGTTTGCTAAGCCAATTTGGGTTCCTATTAAGATTTCCTGTTTTACTAAATCAGTTTCTCCGTTTTTAAAAGCTTCATAGTTGCACACAAAATGAAGATCGTCTGCACCATCTTCGATGGCTTTATTGGCTTCTTTAATTTTAGTTTCCAGATTTTCTTTCCCTTCCGGAAAATCGATTACCGTGCCAACTAATAACGTTGAATTGGCTTTTACAATCATTTCCTTAGCCAAAACTACATGCTCAGGACGGATCATTATCAATTTAAAACCTTCAACAATCGCTTCCTGAATTGCATTCTTAACCACAATAGTATTTTCTGCATCCGAAAGTCCGGCTTGCGAGGCAGTTTTTAAGTAGGTCGAGTCTAAATATTGCTTAACATTCATGATGATATAGAATTGCGACAAAAATACATTTAAAATTCAGAAAAAAACACACTTTTTAAAGCTTGATTTTTTGACAACAAAAAACCCACCGAAGTGGGTAATTATATTCTTATATTTTATCGATTTGCTTTTTAAAAGCTATTGCAGTAAAAACCCCAACCACAGCTCCAAGTGCATTGGCTAAAACATCAGTTACGTCAGACGCTCTTGTGACTGTAAAAACACCTTGCAGGATTTCGATTGTAATTCCAAAAAAAACAGAAAATATAAACGAAATCAAATAGGCCTTATAATCATCAGGAGCTTTCCCTTTAAGTTCTTTTTTGAAGAACAAAATCCATGAGATTGTAAATCCAAAATGAAAACAAAAATGTACAATTTTATCTATACTCGGGAAATTTACAGCAGGAATATTACTTGAATCCGTTAAACAAAAATAAGTAATAACACCAGAACATATTATTGCCCAGAGTAACAGGAATTGTTTAGGCACCTATAAGTTGTTTATAAGCTTCGTCAGATAATAATGAATCTATTTCTGATGCATCAGCAATTTTTATCTTGATCATCCATCCAGCTCCGTAAGGATCAGAGTTTACCGTTTCAGGTGCGCTCTCCAGGCTGTCATTAAAAGCAATAATTTCTCCTGTTAAAGGTAAAAATAAATCAGATACTGTTTTTACAGCTTCAACTGTTCCAAAAACCTCATCTTTATCAAGTGTCTGATCTAAAGTTTCTACTTCAACATACACGATATCTCCTAACTCTTTTTGTGCAAAATGAGTAATTCCTACAGTTGCAACATCTCCTTCGATGCTAACCCATTCGTGATCTTTTGTGTACTTTAAATTTGCTGGTATGCTCATAATACTATGTTTGAAAATTGATAATTTAATAATTAAGCCACAAATGTAATAATCTTCTAATGAAATCCTGTTTAGAAACTAAAAAAATTAATTTCCGAAATTATATCGAAGTGTAAACCCTGATCTAATGTTCGTTAAAGGAAATGATGTCGAAATTACTGCTTTTGAGAACGAGTGATCGTAATAGAATATGGCGGTTAGGTTTTTACTAAACGAATAATCTGCAGTAAGTTTTAATGCCCATATATTCTGTCCTGCCGCTAATTGATTGTTATCATAATCTAAATAACGTACCAAGGTTTCATTTTTTCTAAGAGAAAAATCAGCTTTGATATTGATGTCACTTTTGATAATTCCGGTTGGACTATCAGCCAGTCTTGATGAGAAAATAACATCTTTAAAACGATATCCCATACCTACTATATACTCCATACCTTTTACTTCAGTCAATAAATTATTATCAAAACTCATTGATAAAGCTCTGTCTTTTTTGATTTCGGTAAGTATCCTTAAAGAACTTTTCAGCTCAAAATCTACCCGGATAAGCGGACTAAACTGCTCGACCAAATTGACATTTGACATGATGGTTTTATTAAAGAAATTGGTATTCACATCTTGCCCGCCCGGTTTTTCGGTATAATCAAAATTAGACCTGAACTGGTTGATCGTATACGATGCACGGTAATTGTGCTGCAATGAAAAACGCTTAAACTTATCTTTAAAATATTTATAACGCATCAAACCATTATACTTGATACTCCAGTTTGGGATAGGGAAATTTTTAAAAATACTGGTTGAACTACTTGAAGCGTCTCCTCCTGAATAAGCGGCTAAAAATGCCGGCAACAAAACCGCCTGATTACTTTTTGTATATCCTATTGGATAGCCCAGGTTGGCCATATATATTTTATAATTCGCATCTGTTTCTGCCGGAACAGGATTATTTACATCTCCGTATCTCGGGATGGCTGTCCCGGAACCATAGCGTTCTTCTGCCAAACGGTTCGCAATAATTAAACGATTGTCTCTAAAATCATCAAATGCTGAAGATTCAGTTGCATTACTTGTAGAGAATGCTGTTTTAATTAATACAGTCGAAATCGAGAACATACCATATGTATACGGTGATAATGGTGTGTAATTTCCATTTACAACACTATACTGCTCAGATGTATTTTCAGAATAAGCACGATCCATAGCCAAATCTATTTTAAGATCCGGCAGTAAATCAATATTCGCCGTAACTTTTAAAAGCTTATTGGTTACTTGTGTAAAACTTTGATTGAAATCCTGATAATCGGTCAGCCAGCCTCTTTTAGCAGCTTCATAACGCACATCATCCTGACTTCCGAAAATAAATCCTAAAGTTGGTCTTGATGTACCAAAGAAACCTACACCTGGTGTATAACCTGGTAAAACTGTTCCGCTATTTTTAGTATAGTTAACCTGTATATTTTTTATACTTGTCAAAATACCAATCATACCATCATAAAACGGACTGCTGCTTGTTACAGGTTTTGCTGTATTTACAATTTTCTCTCCTGGTTTTGGCGGCGCTATTGGTTTAGGTTTTGCAGCTGATTTCGATCCCGGTGTTAAACCCAAATATTTGTACAACGTATTCATGCTTAAAGTTGTCGTAAGCGTATTTGAATTCGCATTTTGAATTGTATTTCCTAAATTATAAGTAGAGAATGATCCATCCGGATTTTGCTCTTCATATTCAGAAAAAGCAGTCGAAGAACGCTGCCAGTTATAGTCAGCTGTATAAGAATAAGATGCTTTTACAAAACTAAAAACCGGAATTTTATTAATAGGAATTTCATAATTCAGCACTAATTGTTGTAAGTGTTGGTTTGGAGTTCCAATATCCAGATAATCGTCCCAAATATTAAAATCTTCTTTTGGGGTATTATCATCATTCAAAAAGTTTCTTACTATATTATTTGATGCAGCGGTATAATTTATTTTTAATGATTTTGTCAAATTATAACCAAAACCATATTGATAATTAAATGCAAAATTTCTTCTGTACAACGGATCAAGACCAATTCCCTGCACCTCGACTTCTCTAAACTGCTGACGGTTACTTTGTCTTAAAATATTGGTATTAAAAGTAATATTAGAAGGCAGGTAATTAAAATTAAAATCACTTAGCAGTTTCCAATACTCGCTTTTTTTCATGAATTTAGTTTGCTTGAACGGTACTACTTCTTTAGGCTGAAAAGTATAAGCATAGTTTACAGCTGTGTTCGATTGCTCATCAAGATAACTTTCTACTTCGTAGTCATGACGCTCTACCTGATTGTATGATTGCGAGAAAGTAAAATTCTCAACATCATAAACATGCGGTTTTTGTTCCGGTGCCCTGTCTTTTCTAACTCCAATAAAATTGATGCTTCTTCGTTTTGTATAATCAACCGCACGGGTTCTGATATTTTCTCTTTCTGCGGCATCAGTAGTTTCTCTCAATAACTGATCCAGTTTTATATCCTGATTAAACGGATCATATTCAGGTGTAATTACTTCTTCTCCGATAGCATAATTAAAAGGAAGGTTTATTCCCCATTTTGGTGGCAATAATTTACCTAAATTGATATTGGTAACAATATTATATTGCTGGATATCTTCACGATCTCTTTCGTTTGCACCTTGTTCTAAAGATCCAAAACCTATAGTACTCTTTTTACCCGTAGCAGAAACTGTCGCAAAGTCGGCCATATTGGTATCAATATTCAATATTGCAGCCATACCGCCTTTATTCTCCAGGTCAGCTAAACGAAGCTCATTAAACCAAACTTCTCCTTTTAGTCCTTTATGATCTGTTTTGCTCTTTACACCCACCATTAAATTTCGAACCAGACCAAAGTTAGGATTTCCTTTTATACCTAATGTAAGTTTACCATCTCCATCTCCTCCTGCAACATCCGGGTCATTATCCGGATAATAAATTCCATTAATATCCCTTTTACCTGAATTAATATCAATAGTCATGGCCTTAATTTTCATTTTGGTCAACAACTCAAGCGCTAAATCAATATTATTATCTTCAAGCCATACCTGATCAGGGCTAATCGCACAAGAGCCTCCGGTTCTGGTTACTTTTAACGGAATTTCGACCTGATAAAAGTTTTGTGTAAAGTCATTTCCAAAACGAATGAAACCAATCATTTCATCATCTGCCAAAGTATTTTCGTTTGGCAAAGATTCAGCGTGTAAAAACATTTTTAATTTTTTGTACTGACGCATGTCAACACTTACATTTTTAAAAACTGCTCTGGAATCCTGATATTGTAAACCTGCACCGCCAATACGCAATGCCAGTGATTGTTCGTTTTGATTGATAATGGTGTTGTTATTATACAACTGCTCTCTCTGAACTCCCGGAGGAACAACATAATTTACAGGACATTTTGTACTGTTTTCCTGAATATTAACTGCCGAAACATCAAACTCAGTACCGTCATTAGTTGGATCTGTGTCATTGGCATCCAATGATCCTGTATACCTTCTCCACTCTCCTCTTACCAAATCTAAGGCTCCAAAACGAACGGTCATCTGGCTGCTAAAACCAGTCATGAACATACGCATGAATCGAACAGACCTGAAATCTGTAATATTACCAATTGTATTTTGAGGCTGAGCAACGGGAATTTTAAACTGAATCCATCTTGCTGTTGTAGTGGAACCGTTTGGTAATTCGATATTACTTACATCACGGATATCTGTAATATAATTTTGTCCCACTTGCATTCCAGGCTTCAAATCGATGCTATATTCGTAATAAGCATTAATCGTGCTCATGGTATTGTCACGGTTAATATCCTCAACATCCGGTAAGGTAGTCGATCCTCTGTTTGGATCATCGATACTTACTGCCGAGTTACCCTCAGTTCCATTATAATTTTTATAACGATCAAGAACGCCTCCTTCAGTATTTAGGTAATACGTATAATCATCAGCAGCCGGATCCGATTCTCCTGCATAATTATTATAAACCTCCCCCTCTCTTGAGCTTGGCAATCCATCTAAACCAACATCCTGATTTCTACGATTTTCAGCATTGGTATCAAACGCATAAATTAAGGATTGTGACGCCGGAACATCTCCCCAAAGTGGTCTCGGATTTACCATTATCTGACCTGGTCCTAATCCGTTCTCATACTGTTTTCTTCCGTCTTTTAATACGTCCTCAGAAATTTCACCTAAGTTAAAATAAATTTTACCTGAATTACTAGCTGGTGCTTCTGCATTTCCAACATACGGATCTAAAACCCAAAACTGAATATACTCGACATTTCCCTGCTCAAAATTGGTCGAATTTAAAGCTCGCATAATACCTCCAAAATTTGAACTTGCAGGGCTTGTAGCAAAATTTGGATTATTATTATAAGGCCCTCTATCAGATGGATAATAGGTTAAGTCAAGTGTATTGATTACCTGAATTTGCCCCTGAGCAATATCTGTATTTGGATACAATTCTTTACTATAAACCCTTCTTGTTGTATTTAATGATAAATCATCATTTGAAATACCCGATGGTTTTGAGGAATAAAAAATAGGATCAATGGTGTACCAGGATAATTTTGCACGTTTAAAACCGTAATCTAAAGCGTTTGAACTTGCATTAAAGGTATTGTCGTTTATAGAATTCACAAATGGTGTCGAAGCTAAACTCCAGGCATATGCAGAACGCATATCAATGGTAGATTGCGAACCTTCAAAATCATCAACATATATTGTTGCTTCACCTTCAAAATCACTTGCTTTTGGTGCATCAGGTCTTAAAAAAGCTACTTCTCCTCGTATAGAAAGATTCGAAGGCACGTCAGTATCAATGTTTGGTAGTTTGTTTACTAATCGGGTTAAAAAAGGAACTTCGGTTGAATAATTTCCATTAAATCCAAAAATAGTATTGTTTACAGATTCCTGACCATAACTCGATTTTTGAGTAAATGGTTTTTCTGTCATTTTTAAAAAGGTCCCTCCAATAACAAAATTCTCAGAAATTTTATGTTCAATATTGAATCCCATAAATCTTCGGGTTTGTTGTCCGAAAATCGAATTGTTCTCTAACGAAACTTCAATAGGTGTATTGGAAGCCTGAAGCGACGGATCTAATATCTGAACGCGGCCTAATTGATAATCGACACTGTAATCGATACCTTCTACCAATCTTCGTCCGGCAGCCATTACCACAACAGAACCCTGAGGAACGTTAAATGCCCCAATTGGAATACCATTACTTCCTGATGATTTGTATTTTCCCCTTAAAAGGAATTTATTTTTATCACTGTCTTGTAAAGCTCCGGACTGTGTGTTTTTATACATGTTTCTAAACACGTATTTCTGTTGATTGACATTGTATGTGGTAGGATCATTATAAGATTCTCCTGAACCTGTATTTTGTAATTTTTTAAAGATAAGTTCTCCAAACGGCTCTTTGGTGGTAAAAATAATTCGTCCGTTTTGTACATCTACTGTTACACCTGGTATATAATCGAAGAAACCATCTCCTCCGGTTTGCGGATCGTTATTATAATTTAATCGATCTAAGTTAAACACATTCAATAATGGTGTCTGATCGACTTTGTTATCTGCTGTTGGGTTTGATGGAAAAGAACTTCCCTGAACAGGTGTTATATAGTTTATTGGGGAAGGATCTGTATAAAGTATGTTTAATCTAAAATCATCTTGTTTGATTTGGTAAGCCTGAGGAATTTGATACACGTTTTTCATCATCAGGTTCCAAACCGGATTTTGAACATTTGTCAAATTACTTTTCAGCATTTTCAAAACCAAACTTTGTGTAATAATAGCCTGATTGGCATTGTTGTTTCCTGTTACTACAGTTCCGTCAACTCCATCACTACCAAATTCTCCAACCTGATACACTTTACCTCCTATCGTATACTCAAACGCTACGGCCAGAATCTCATCATTTGCAAGACGCTGTTGTAAGGAGATATATCCTAATTGCGCATTAAAAGTAAATTCGTTTGTTGTTAATTTTCTGGCATTTTCAAGTACAGAATAATCTGTGGCTTCACTCGTATTAGGGTTGTTAAATCCGGATTTCGCCGTTACAATTTCTCTAATATTCGAATTTAAAAAAGCTCCTGGCTGACCAATTGTAGCCGGATCGTATTTATTATTCTTGTTATCTGTGGGTGAATCTATAGGATTATTAAAAAAACCTGTCGTAGGATTTATTACCACAATTTCGTTATCAGGAATACCCGTCATTTGCCCTTCACCTAAATCCTGAAGTGCTATAATATTTCTAAGGTTATTATTGTTGGTGCTTACTCTGTTTTGTTTATTGGTCACCCAAACCTCTATTCTTGTAATCTGAACACGGCTGTCTATGAATGGATATTTAACTAAAGAAGCGTCGTATTTGTTTCTAAAATATTGCGATAAGAAAAAGTGTCTGTCATTATCGTAATCTAAAGCATATAAATCAAAGTTTTGCACTGTTCCGCCACCTTCTGCAACTATATTCTTTGTTTGTGACTTCTGTTCTGAGAAAACACCTGTTACGGTTGTCTTACCAAATTGCAGCTGAGCCTTAACCCCAAATAAACTTTGGGCACCACGAATCAGTGTACTATTTAGTGGCATACTAACGTTACCAACTTCTACTTTTTGAATAATATCATCTTCATCAGGCGTGTAGGCCAGTTTGAAAAGGTTTTGAAAAGCAAATGTAGACTGCGTATCGTAGTTGGCATTTACCTCTAGTCTGGTTCCTACCTTCCCCATTAAGCTCATGCTTATTCTCTGATCAAAATCGAAAGTAAGGCTTGATCTGTTTCTTGGAGAAAAAGAAGGATTATCTTGCTTGGTATACCGAACCCCAAGGTCCATTTCTACTGATCCTGTTGGCTTTACATCGATTGTATTGCTACCAAAGACACTTTCGAAAAGACTGGAATTGATATAATATCGGGGTAATAAATCTTTTTTGGCAGCGTCACTTCCGGCTTTTTTACCATCAATTGCATCTGCTTTTTTTCTGAAATAATCTCTCCTGGATTCTTTAAGAACTAAGTCTTCGTATTCTTTAGGAGTTAATATTATAGGATAATTAATTGAGAAACCATCAACTGAGTTGGTATAAATATAACGATCTGTAATGGGATCGTACTTATAGGCAGAAATTACGCTTGGTGGATCTTGCAGTTCTACTTTTCCAACAGAGTATTGAGTTTTAGTTGTATCTTTAACCGCTGGATTTACTTGCGCACGCAAAACATTACCGCAAGACAAAAACAGTAAAAAAATACAAATTTTACGCATACAATTCGTTTATATAAATTGAATTTAAAGGCTTTTTAACGCTTTCTTAATGATTGTTTCTACAGTAGCTTCCGGATCTTCTTTTACAATTTTCTCCACTACTTTTTCGGAAGTTTTTCTAACAAAACCTAAAACTTCCAAAGCAGATAACGCTTCATCTCGATTTGTATTGTTTTGAACTACCGAAACTTCATCTAAATCGTACAACTTTAACACTTTCTCCTTTAAATCAAGGATAACTCTTTGGGCTGTTTTGTTTCCAATACCTTTTATTGACTGTATTGTACCCACATCTCCAGAGGCAATTGCGTTAATAATTTGCCTTGGCTCAATTGAAGATAACATTGTTCTTGCAATATTGGCTCCAATTCCCGAAACAGACAATAACATTCTGAATATTTCTCTTTCTGATTTCTCTACAAAACCAAATAAAGTATGCGCATCTTCTTTGATTTGAAGATGCGTATACAGTTTTATATTTTCTACATTAGGAATTAATGAAAAGGTATGTAAGGATATATTTACCTGATAACCAACACCTCCACAATCGATTACGACTTCGGTAGGATTTTTCTCTACTAACTTTCCCTGTAAATGTGCTATCATAGTATAATTTCTTAGGGTCAAATATAATAAAAATACGACAATATTATTCGATCCTTATTATTTATACTATTTCGCTAATTTATTTTTTTTATTTTCTTTTTCCTGAGCGTCAATAACCGCAATTGCTGCCATATTCACCATTTCTTCTACACTTGCTCCTAATTGGAAAATGTGAACCGGTTTGCCCATTCCCATCATAATTGGTCCAATTGAGTTTACTTTGTACAACTCTTTTAGCAATTTATAGGTAATATTAGCCGATTCTAAGTTAGGGAAAATCAGGGTATTTACTTTTTTACCTGCTAATTTAGAAAAAGGGAATTTCTCTGCAAGCATTTCCTGGTTTAAAGCAAAATCTGCCTGAATTTCTCCATCAACGATCAAATCAGGATGGTTTTTATGTAAATATGCTACTGCTTCTCTAACTTTTGAAGCACTCTGACTCGTAGAAGAACCAAAGTTTGAGAATGAAACCATTGCAATAACAGGCTCAACTCCAAACATTTTAGCTGTTTTTGCGGTCATAATAGCGATATTAATTAAATCCTCTGCTGATGGATTGATATTAATGGCTGTATCTGATAAAAACATTGGTCCACGAGAAGTCAGCATCATATTGGCAGTTGCAACCAGAGAAGCTCCGTGTGCTTTATCAATTAATTGTAACATTGGTTTTACAACACTTGGATAACTTCTTGTATGACCTGTTACCAAAGCATCTGCTTCTCCTTCATTTACCATCATTGCTGCAAAATAGTTTCTTTCGCGCATGAATTTTTGAGAATCAAGTAATGAAACTCCTCTTCTTTCTCTTGTTTCCCAGTATGAAGTTGCAAATCTGTTTCTTCTTGCTTCTTCTTCGTTTGTTTTAGGATCAATGATCTCTAATTCGGCATCAAAACCTAACTCCGCTTTAAGCTCTAAGATCACTTCTTTATTTCCTAATAAAATTGGAAAACCAATTCCGTCCTCGTGAACAATCTGAGCTGCTTTTAATACGTTTAATTGATCTGCTTCAGCAAAAACGATTCGCTTAGGATCCATTTTAGCACGGTTAGTAATCAAACGCACCATTTTATTATCATTCCCCATACGTTCGCGAAGCACATCTTCATAAGCTGCCCAGTCTGTAATAGGGTTTTTCGCCACTCCAGATTCCATAGCTGCTTTTGCAACAGCAGGTGCTACAATAGTAATCAATCTTGGATCAAATGGTTTAGGAATAATGTAATCTCTACCAAAACCTAGTTTTGTTGCGCCATATGCCACATTTACCTGCTCAGGAACTGGTTCTTTTGCTAATATTGCTAATGCTTTTACAGCGGCCATTTTCATGGCTTCGTTAATTTTCGTAGCTCTTACGTCCAGCGCTCCTCTAAAGATATATGGAAAACCTAAAACGTTATTTACCTGATTAGGAAAGTCTGAACGTCCTGTAGCCATAATAACATCTTTACGAGTTTCTGTAGCTAAATTATAATCGATTTCAGGATTTGGATTTGCCATTGCAAAAACAATCGGATTGTCTTTCATCGACAATAACATTTCAGGCGTCAGAATATCTCCAGAAGATAATCCGATGAAAACGTCTGCTCCTTTTATAGCTTCTGCCAACTCAATCTTAGGACCGTTTACAGCATATTTTAATTGTAATTCTGATAGTGAAGGGTTGTCTTTTGTTAAAAGTCCTTTACTATTAAACATTTTAATGTTTTCAACTTTCACGCCTAATAAAACATATAAATCAGTACAAGCTATTGCAGCCGAACCTGCGCCAGAAACTACTACTTTTACATCTTCGGCTTTTTTGCCTGCTAATTCAAGTGCATTGATCAAAGCTGCCGAAGAGATAATTGCCGTACCATGCTGATCATCATGCATTACAGGAATATCCAATTCTTCGACCAGTCTTCTTTCAATTTCGAAAGATTCCGGCGCTTTGATATCTTCAAGATTAATTCCTCCAAAAGTTGGAGCAATATTTTTTACTGTCTGAATAAATTCTTCAATATCCTTTGTTCCGATTTCAATATCAAAAACGTCAATATCAGAAAATATTTTAAACAATAATCCTTTTCCTTCCATTACTGGTTTAGAAGCTTCCGGACCAATATCCCCAAGTCCTAAAACAGCTGTACCGTTTGAGATAACGGCAACTAAATTTCCTTTTGCTGTATATTTGTAAACGTCGTCTACGTTTGCTGCAATTTCTAAACATGGTTCTGCAACTCCTGGCGAATAAGCCAAAGACAAGTCTCTTTGGGTTGCGTATTTTTTTGTTGGAACTACCTGAATTTTTCCTGGAGTTGGTTCTGAGTGATACAGTAACGCTTCTCTTCTTTTACTCTCTTTGTTCATTTATTTTAGCTTTTATTCTAGCTTACAAAGATATAAGTCTTGGTTTAAAATGGCGTATTTTTAAAGTTTTCTTTTCTTAAAATAACATTTAGAGACACCAAAAAAATAGTCCACTATTGTTTGGACTATTTGATAAAGCTTGTTTTTTGAATTTCTTCTACTGAGAAATATAAGAGTTTAAGTGATTTATGGTATCTTTTTGAATTTCAATAATTGCTTTCACAACGTCGCTAATAGAAATTATTCCTACTACAATCCCATCTTCCAAAACTGGTAAATGTCTGATTCTTTTAGTGCTCATTAATTCCATACAATTTTCTAAATTATCTGAAAGTTTTACCGAAAAAACGTTGCTCTCCATAATTTCATGAACAAAAGTCTCTTTTGATGACTTGTCTTTCAAAACAATTTTTCGAGCATAATCCCTTTCAGACAATATTCCTTTTAAATCGGTGTCATCGATAACAAGGATGGCACCTATGTTTTTCTCTCCCATCACTTTTAAGGCTTCATAAACCGTTGTTGATGAAAGAACCGAATAAACATTTTTTCCTTTTGCGTTTAGTATTTGATTTACAGTCATATCTGAAAAATTTTAGATCTATAAAGTTAGAAAAAAATGAACACACACAACAACGAAATCGATTTTTTAAAACCTAACCAATTCATTTTAAACATAATAAGTTAAATTTCAAATTAAAGAAATTTTACCTTAAAAAAATGAATGAATTTTAATACTTTTTTGCGAAAAATGCAGGTTTATTGGAGATTATAGATTTATTCTAAATAAAAAAGGGATTTTATTTGCCTCCAATTGTCCCAACAAGACAAATCACATTTCGCCCCCATTCATTGGCTACCGACGATTTATCCTAATGGGGTATTTCGCGAAACTCCACTAGGAGTTATGGATTGGTTGAAAAAAAATATAACGCTCGGATATCTGAATGAATAATTTTAATCAGGAGCTTATCCCGCACACGAGCCTGAAAGTGCGAACTGGCGAAGCAATACGTTTCAATCTTTTGTGGCTCCCGATAGCTATCGGGACGCCACAAAAGGATTTCCACTATCTATCGGGGCTCGGTAATCGTTTTCATAAGAATCTATTTTGCTTAATTTTCGTCAGAACGATTTGTCTTTATTATAATTATTTTGTAAACATTAAATAAAATCTAAATGCTGTTTTTTAAACTGGACTAAAGTCCAGTTGGTTTCAAATAAAAAGTCCCTTTTCTAAAGAGAAAAGGGACTTTTTAAAGTTTTATTTTTTTTACAAATTAGTAATAATAAATTCGCTTCGTCTGTTTTGTTGATGCTGCTGTTCTGTACATTTTACTCCATCGGCACATTTATTAACTAATTGTGTTTCTCCAAATCCTTTTGCTGATAATCTAGCACCATCAATTCCTTTACTAATTAACCAGTTTTTAGTCGATTGGGCTCTTTTTTCTGATAAAATCATATTACTAGAATCTGATTGTCGACTATCTGTATGCGAACGAATATCAAGCGTTAATGTTGGGTATTGCTTTAGTACATCAACAATTTTCTGCAATTGAGGTTCTGACGTTTTTCTGATTGTAGCTTTACCTAAATCAAAAAAGTTCATAGGGATATTAAGTATTTTCGCCAAATCTGTGCCAACTGCAATAGGTTTCATTTTTACAGATTTAACAGATACTGTTTTAATCATTATCGTTTTTGCTACTAACGGAATCGCTTTCTTTTCTAACGAAATAGGCAAAATTGTTTTTCCATTTTCTTTTTTAATTGACAATGGAATTTCTTTTATTTCATAATCAGTTTTTGATGTCTTTATAAAATATTTTTTTCCACATTTTACCTTCGAAAAAGTGTAGTTTCCTTTTTCATCTGTAGCAACTTGCTGGGCATTTTGTCTGGTTTCATCAAAGAAAGTTAAAGTTACATTGGAAAGAATTTCATTTGTTTCTGAGTCTGTAACAGTACCTGATAACTCCTGTTCGCAAATTAGTCTTTTGGTTTCAGTAAATCGATAAACATCATCTAAACCATTACCAGTAACTCTGTTTGAAGAGAAAAATCCATTTCTTTTTTTACTATTAATCACAAAAGCAAAATCGTCTTGTTTACTATTTACGGGTTCCCCAACGTTTTGAACTTCATCAAAAGTTTCATCTTCCTGAATTTTTGAAACAAAAATATCAAGCCCGCCCAAACCAGGACGTCCGTCTGACGCAAAATAAAGTTCATTTTCTTCTGAAATAAAAGGGAATGTTTCTCTTCCCTCTGTATTGATGGAAGGACCTAAATTTATGGGGGTTCCATAAGTTCCATCTCCATTAATACTTACTTTATACAAATCAGATTGCCCTAATGTTCCCGGCATATCTGAGGCAAAATATAACGTTTTTTCATCAACACTTAATGTAGGATGTGCAGTGCTGTATTGATCACTATTAAAAGGAAGTTCTTTTATATTTTTCCACTTACCATCTATTAATTCTGAGCTGTATAATTTTAGCAGTGTTACCTGTTTGTCGTTCGCTCCTCTTTTTCCGTCTGTAAAATTATTTCGGGTAAAATACATGGTTCTACCATCTTTTGTAAAAATGGGGGTCGACTCATTATACTTTCCATTTTCTTTGCTTCTAAATTTTTTTGGTTCACTTACATTTCCGTCCGGCATTAATTCTACCATATATAATTTAGAAAATGATTTATTTGTCCATTTGAAATTATTTTTAGCAACCCCTCCCGTATCCCGAGCCGAAGTAAAAACGAGTTTATTATCATAAACAGCACTTCCATAATCAGAATAAGAAGAATTCATTCCGGCATCAGCAATATCAAATCGCCCGGAATTAAATTTTATATCTTCTAAATAATTTTTATCGTTTCTAATTAAATCTGCTCTTTTTTCTGAAGTTGCTTTTTCATTAAATTTTGCTAAAACTTCATCTGCTCTATGATAGTTTCCAACGGACTTAAAACATTGGGCATATCTGTATAAATATTCCGGTTCCTGAACTTTGTTTACTTTAAACAATTGGTCATACCACTTTAAAGCGTCCCTTAGTTCACCAATAAAATAATATGAATTTCCTAATCGTCTTAATATTTTTTCATCTGTCGTACCTTTATAAATAAGTTCTTCATAACCTTTTATGGCATCGACATAAGCATAGTCTTCGTAGTTTTTATCTGCGGAGTACTTTATTTCTTCGGAAGTTGGTACGGGTGCTTGCGCATTTATTTTGAAGAAAAAACATAAAAATAAAACGCTCAGGTTTAGACTTTTAATTCTCATAGTTAGGTATTTAATTAGAAGAATCTTGGAGATATCATCTTATTATAATTATTAAAAAACTCAAAACGAAGGAAAATTTCATGTGATCCTGAATTATATCTTCTTAAATTGGTTGTTTCATGATCGTATCCGTATCCTATGTATAAACCGTCTGTTACCTGAAAACCTGCCATTGCACTTAATGATGCGCTCCAACGGTATGCAAGACCTATTACAAATTTATCATTGAACATAAAGTTACCCGAAACATCAACCTGCAAAGGAGCTCCCTGAACCATTTTTGTTAATAACGCCGGCTTAAATTTTATGTACTCTAAATGATCTAAATTAAAGACATAACCTGCCATGAAGTAGTAGTTTATTTTATCTTTGAAAATTGCGGTGTCATCATCATCGTATCTTTTGGTTTCGATAAAATTAGGCACGGACAATCCTACATATGCTTTATCTGAATGCCAATAAATACCTGCTCCTATATTGGGGGTAATTTTATTATCTAAATTTTGAAATTGCAGATCACCCTTAGTTTCAGGATCTAATTTATTCATATCTAAATTAAAAAGATTCGCTGTGGCTTTTATACCAAAGGAAAGTTTATAGGTTTCAGATGTTGGAACTGTATAAGACAAATCTGCTGATAACGTGTTTTCGTTCGTTGGACCAATTTTATCATTTACTAAAGAAACTCCTAATCCTAAATTGCTGTTACTTAAAGGCGTATTTATCGAGAAAGTACTGGTTTCAGGCGCGCCATCAAGCCCAACCCATTGTGTACGATACAATCCAAAAACACTTAAAGCCCCTCGAGAACCTGCATATGCAGGATTTATCGCAATGGTATTGTACATATATTGTGTATACTGAGAATCTTGCTGCGCCGAACACACAACCGTGAAAAACATGAAAATTAAAACTATCTTTTTCATTTAATAAGGCTTTAAAAAAACGACCTGACTAACCATCAGCCCGCTTATATTTTTTTACTTGTTGATATATAAATAACCTGAAAGTTCATGCGGATTTGAGCCGCTGTCTTTGTATTTTAGAATATAGAAATAGGTTCCTACTGGCAATCCTTCAGATTGTTTTACGGTTGTACGTCCTTCAGAGAAACCTTTAAAAGCACGGTCGTCGTTGTTGTAATTATCAATATCGTAAACTAAAACTCCCCAACGATTATAAATTTCTACTGTATTGTCAGGATAACATTCTAAACCGCGGATATAAAATCTGCTATTGATATCATCTCCGTTTGGAGAGAATGCATTGAAGACTTTTATTGCGCAACCATTTAGCCCTAACACTGTAGGTTTGTCTCCCGTTTCGTTTTCATCATCTGATAAGTCATCCACAACAACTCCTTTTGCACTTCGCGCCTGAACACTCGCCTGATTACTTACACTTCCTTTGTTGATATCGCTTTGTGTAATTTTGTAAATAGCAGTAAAATTATGTTGGTCGGATTCGTTTACATTTAAATTAATGGCTTGTCCTGAAACTACTACACCCGGTAATGGATCTGCGATCATAACGCCCGTTAATGGAACATTACCGGTATTGGTTACTTTAAATTTATAAGTAATCGTTTCTCCTGCATTAGCAAATCCGCTACCGTTTTCATCATTAAATACTGCTGTTTTTATGATTGCAATAGAAGGAACTTCCACAAAAACGCTTAGTGTTGCCGAAGCGCAATTGTTTGGATTCGATTTTTCACAAACCTGATATGTTAATGAATAACTTCCTCCAGGTGTATTTGGTTTCACATTTACAGTTCCGTCTGAATTGAATTCAAAATACGGACTTGGTGTATTTGAAAGCACAATCTCAAGAGGATTAACCGGCAATCCTTTTACTAAATCATTATCTAAAACATTGATAAACTCAAGAGCACCATTTATTCCGTCAACATTTACTATGCCATCATTATTAGCAATGATCTGTATTAATGGAGTTATTGGCGGATTATTCACTACTGAAATTTTCGCAATTGCCTGGCTGCAATTAGTCGTTGGGTTTAAAGCTTCACAAATTTGATATGTTAATTCATAAGTTCCTGTTGGTGTTCCCGGTTTTATTTCGATAATACCATTTGCTTTTAAAATCAAATTAGGATTTGGAACAAGAGTCGTTAAAACAACATCTGAAGGATTAACCTTCGATCCGTTTAACGTATCATTATCAAATATACTTGTTGTTGAACTTTGCCCTTTACTAGTATCTACAGTTCCTGCATTATCGTTATTTGCTTGTAAAGCTCCTGGTTTTACCGTAACTTCAATTTTATTTGTAGCACAGTTTGTTGGGTTTAAAAGCTCGCAG